>CAMYUO010000092.1 GCA_947302065.1 uncultured Clostridia bacterium
AGTAATATATCCCCGGTTCATCGCTGTGGGAAAATCCCTGATTGATGTCGCCGTCATATGTATCGGCAAGCTTGTTGAGCGTGTTGTCTGTCAGGACAGATGCATACTTATCAACGACCTTATTGCTGCGGATCTCGCCGTTTTTTATCATATTCCTGAACTGATTCAGAGTGACCTCCTGCTTTGAAAAAGCCGATGCGACCTGAGCACTGTCAGGCTTGTCCATACGGAAGTTTATCTTCGCTTCGGACGAGTTAACAGAAGAGCTTACATAATCAGTATTCGTGTTGACTTTAATTCCGTTTGCCGTAACGCTCTTGATCTCGAAGCTCATTCGCTCATAGCTGAAAAATCCTATGCTTCCGTTGAGTTCAAGATGTATCTTCATACTTGTCAGCTGACCGGGGATATTCAGATCAAACGACAAGCCTGTCTCATTATCGTTCGGACGAACAAAATGCTCGTTTACGAAACCGCTGTTATTGTTTCTGCCATCTTTGTATGACATATCAAGTCTTTCGGTGCGCTGTTCGCCCAAACCGTTATCCTCGACATAAGTGAACTCGAACCAGAAGCTGTCGATAACATTGGATTTTTCTCTGATCGAATTCTCATGGCAGGGATTTGTCAGCTTGCCGTCAAAATGATAGCAGTAGTTGCCGGGTTCGTCCTTATGCTCTTGAAGAGGTGAGAACAGCGAAGTGCTGTCAGCCGATACGCTCTGGCTTTCAAAAGGAGAAAAAGGAACATTCAGTGCAAGGATAACTGCCGCAGCGACTGCTATCGTTCTACTCATCAGTTTTCTTAGCATCATTATTTTTCTCTCCTTTCGCTTTCTTTTTCTTCACAATGATTACAACCACTACTATTACCGCAGCACCCAAGCCGCCGAAAATAGCTATCATGCTGCCCTTGCCGATCGCAGATGAAATGAATTTCTCCTCCACCTGCTCGGTGGTGCTTTCGTCTATTACCGCACTGCCCTTGTTGGCTCTGATATACAGCGAGCTCTGATACTTGCTGATCTCTTTTGCAGCAAGTATGCGGTCTGTCGTCGTAGATGTGATATAGATCATCGAGCCGTCATAAAGACCGCCGTTTGAAAGATACGCTGTCGAAGCCATACTGCTTTGCAGGCAAAGATCGTTGTTTTCGTCTTTTCCGTTCTTATTGTTGCGTACAATGACTTTTCCCTGAACGCCGATATCGTGAAGACTGTCCACAAACACTCCGCCGCCGTAATCCTTTGCCTTGTTAGCGGTAACAGTGCTGTTTGCAAGAATGACCTTATCACTTTCTACGTATATCGCTCCGCCGCTGCTGTTTGTGCTGTTGAGCGAGAAAACCGAATTGTACATCACCAGCTGCTTGCAGCCTACGACAGATATCGCACCGCCGTTGCCCTCAGCAGTATTTGAAACAAAGGTGCAGCCCTGTATCATCGAATTATTATAAGTATCATCGCAGTATATCGCTCCGCCTTGTTTTCCTGCAATATTGCTGCGGAACATTGAGTTTTCGATCTGAAGCTCGCCGTCATTCATATAGATAGCGCCGCCGTGATCCTCGCAGTAGTTCCCGTCAAATGTGCAGTTGCGTATGAAAGCCGTTCCGTCGCCGATGTATATCGCACCGCCGTAGCATCTTGCCTTGCTGTCCTGCGTGTAGTTGCTGTAAAATCCGGTGCCCTCAGCAGTCAGTTCGCACACACCGTCCATACGGACCGCAGCACCGTCCTGTTTGGTCGAACAGCTCATTATCGAGCAGCCCTCGATCTTTACCGTCGAGCCTTTCTGCATATCTATGCAGCCTGATGTGTTGCTGCTCTTTCCGCCGGTGAGTATGCCGCCTTTGACTGCAAGACCCTTATGAACGGTATCAGGACTGCTGTCAATGATGTTGAGAGTCGCATCACTCTGCACGATCACAAATGCGCCGCCGCTTTCGTACTTGTACAGTTCCCTGTCGATGATGTGACCGTTAAGATCGAGCGTAACGCTTTTTCCGCTCGGAACTGTCATTGCCGATTCCGGCTTCCAGTCATTCATCAGTTTGATGACGCCGCCTGAGTTTTCGGCATCATTCCATGCCTTGTTCATTTTATCACTTGTGTATTTGACAGTCGTGCCGTCTTGTTCAACGACCGCCGTAACGCTCTCCTTTGGTGTCTCGGCATGAGCCGTCACCGAGCCGAACGCAGACCCGACAAGTGCGATCAGGCAGAATGCTGTCCTGCATATTATTCTTTTCATAAGTTCCGATCACTCCTGTCCTGCTTAGTCTTACGAACATACCGTCCGCAATTTCCGTTATCCGTTTTAATTATCATTCTGATCTTTTGCTTTTCTTCTCGCGCAATATTAAAAAGCATATCAGTGCGCCGACTGCTGTCGAACCGACACAGGAAAGTGTAAGTACGCCTGCGCCAACGACAGATGCAGCCGCAGTTGCTGTGGATTCGCTCGATGCTTCAGTCTCTGATGACTCTGTGCAGCACTCGCAATAACAGGTGCATTAGCCTGTATCAACATCGCTGCACCTATCGCAGCGGCAAGTGCCCTGCTGCCAAGTTTTTTTAAATGTGTTTTTTCATAGCCGATCCCTTTTCTTTTTTGTATCTCCTTAGTTAGATAACATCTTAACACTTTATTAAATTATACCGCAAAGCTGCGTGTTTGTCAATAATTCATACAATGTTCCGCAACATTTACACCAATTTCACAGCATCTTTTTCTTTTTGACCTAAGTATATCATACAAACTGCAACAAATCCCGATATTTTTTCTTTTGCAGAAAAAAACTGCCGGAAAGCAGCATTACTCAGGCAGCCTCAGGCAGTAAATATTCAGATGTATTTTATCATCGTCAGTATATTCTGACCGTCCTTGTATTCATAACTGACCTCGTCCATGACACGTCTGACCATGAATATCCCAAGCCCGCCCTTTCTGCGCTGAGCGATCGGAACAGTCAGATCGGGACTTTTTTTTCAAGCGGATCAAACGGGAGCCCCAAGTCAGCGATCTTCACGAGCACAGCAGAGCTCTCCCCATCTGTCCCTGCAGATATCGTCACAGGACCTGCCGAGTTATCATAACCATATTCCGAGATGTTTACAAAGATCTCCTCAACAGCCATCCTGATCTGATGCAAAACATCTTTTGCAAGACCTGTCGTCTCAAGTTCTGCGCAAATGAACGCCTTGACCTGCGAAAGATTCGACATCTCAGAAGTAGTTTCAAGCATCTTCATATCGGTCTATTCAAAGTTCAGATCACCGGTAAATCCCGTCATGTCAAGCACGCTCATTATTTCATCACTGACATTGCGCACCGTGACCCCCTGACGCTCTATCATGATCTGCATTATCGTCAGCAGCACCCTGAGTCCTGCACTTGATATGTATTCAAGCTGCGCAAAATCGAGCACCAGCTTCTCAACCCCGTCAAGAGCAGGCACTATCTGCGCCTCAACATCAGGTGAAGTCTGGGCATCAAGCTCACCTTTGAAAGCCGCAAATAACTCATTGCCGTTTTTATCCATAGTCAGTTCCATATCCTATCCTCCGAATAGTTAATCCAAAATTTTGATGCCGAGCATCGTCAGGTCGTCAAACTGCGGAGCATCGCCCACGAAAGCGTTGACCTCATCATGTACCTTTTCGAGCAGTGCCTTTGGCATGGCATCGGGATCCTTGTTGAGCGCATCAAGTATCCTGTCAGCACCGAACATTTTTCTTTCAGCGTTTCGTGCCTCCGTCACACCGTCAGTGAACACGAAAAGCGATGAACCCTTTTTCATCTCGAACTCATACTGCGTATATTTTTTATTCTTGAATCCGCCGATAACAAAGCCGTGCGGATCATTGAAAAGCTCGAACTTACCGTCAGGCTGACGCAGCATCGGGTATTCATGACCTGCATTTGCAGCCGTCACCTTACCCGTTGAGATCTCAAGAATACCGAGCCAAACCGTAACAAACATCCTGCCCTTGTTGTTTCTGCAAAGCATTTCATTCGTGCGTGTGAGCACTTCGGCAGGCTCATATCCCATCGACGCAAAGTTGTTTATGAGCATCTTGGACATCATCATGAACAGTGCCGCCGGAACTCCCTTGCCCGACACATCGGCCATGACCATAGCAAGATGATCGTCATCGACCGTGAAGACATCATAGAAATCTCCGCCGACCTCTGTTGCAGGTGTCATTGTCGCATAAATATCGAATTCCGTGCGTTCGGGGAATGCCGGGAACGTGCTCGGCAGCTGGCTTACCTGGATATTCCTTGCCATGTCAAGCTCAGCCGCTACCCTTTCACGCTCACCGGTGAGCGCCACGATCTCATTAGTGTAACTGTCGATAGCCACCGCCATATCCGATATATCCTGCGATAGAATGCCAAATTCGTTCTTAGTCTTTATCTTTGACATTTCAGATTGTATCTGTGAACTGTCCTTCGTTTCAATGTAATCACGCAAACCGTTCTGTATCTTCCTTACAGGCGATACAACTTTGGATCTTATCAGTACAAACAGCAGTATCATCGCAGCAGTGATGCCCAAGACACCAAGGACGAACGTGTTCATAACAGACATTATCAAAGAAGATCTCAGTTCGCTCCAGTCATACGATACTCCGATGACCGCTCTTACCTCATTGTTGATAATGATCGGTTTGTACCCGATATACTGGCTTCCCTCTGCAATGAAATTCTCCGTCTGTTCGTAAACGACCTTAGAGTTCTTGTTCTCAAGCACTTGCTCCAGAACAGCATGATCAGACAGATCGAAATCGATCTTATCGCCGAATTTATACTTCTGCTCGGTATTTGAATAGTCATGCATATAAAAGACATAGCCGGCGTTCGGAGGACTTATATCAATAATAAAAATGCTCTCAAAGCCTTTCCCGGTCATATCATATTCAAGAATACTTTTCATCAACTCATACGAATAATACGCCATGGTCTTTTTGGATTCCTCAGGCTGTACCCTTAACCATTCAGCCATTTCGTCTAATGAGTGATTCATAAAATAGTTGTTCGGGATATAGCCACCGATCTGAGAAAGATCCTCGTCAAGGAGCTCAGGATGTTTTTCCCAGTAGTCAAAGAATTCAGCGTGTTTGAAAAATTGCAGCGCGATCTGATCTTCAAGGAACTCACCCATATGATCTTTCTGAGCCTCACGGTAACCGTTTACCGACCCTCGGTACATCGAGTAAATAGCCGCAGAGACCATAATGATAAGAAACGGTATCATTATACAAACTATCTGAATTATCAGCCTGTGATTATTCTTTTTAGTCTTTTTCATCGATCCTCCGCCGCCTTTCGCCGCAAGTCCGCAGCTGCACAACCCGTGCAGATCACTTCGCCTGTGCCGACCTGCGCTTGCGCTTTGAGTTAAAGTAAACTATCGGGATATACGCCGATATAGGCAGTGCAAATCCGATATAGTTGATCGCCTTTAAACTGCTCTGAACGAGCGAGTTGAATATCGAATGATATACTATCGCAAGGCTGAACGTTGCAAAAAGTCCGCAGTAAAGCAGCTTTTTCTTTTTCCTCACAAAAGATATGCATATTCCAACAAGACCTGTGCAGATTCCGTGCATAAGTCCCGATGCAAAGCCTCTTATCACAGCCCAGAAGAGTGTTACGCTGCTGAAATTCTGCGTCAGCAGCACAAGGTTCTCAAGCACTGCAAAACCGATGCCCACAAAGAATGCGTTCATCATCAGATCGTCGAGTTTGTCCGAGTAAGCTATCGCAAAGATAAATATAGGTATCGCCTTTGTAAGCTCCTCAGTGATCGGTGTCACCGATGTCGTGAAATAGAAAATATCAACATCAAGATGATTGTTCAACAGTCCGTTCAATTCGCTGACAAACAGACAGCAGCCCATTCCGATCAGCAGAAAAAGCACGCTCCTGCGAACCTTTTGTTCTGCAACGAGCAGCAGCGAGCATATAGGTGCCGTAACGCAGATAAAGAGGATATAGCTCATATTATTCATGTGCCGCACCTCCGGACTGCCTGCCGCCAAGAAGGTTTTCCTTCTGACGCACATTCCAGCTTGTGATCTCCTTTTTCAGCACAGGGATCACCACGATCAGACAAGTGCTCATCAGCAAATAAATTATGCTCTTTGGCTTGTAGAATCCAAAAGCATCGAAAAGTATCTCCGCAGCATACAGCGATTCAAGCGCAAGTGCGATAAAATTGTATCCTCTTATGCTTTTGATTATGCCGCCCTCAACATCACGGATAAGCAGATGCTTGAGATTGAAATAGGCTGCAAACATTATAAACAGCAGCACCGCAGCATATGTCGCCCTCAGAACGAAGGTGCGTCTGCTCAGCGCAAGGATGCAGACCGCCTCAGCCGCAAGCACAGCAGGAGCCAGAAAACCTATATAGGTATACTTTTTGTTGCCCACCAGTTTTTTTTCGCAAAGACTGTCCATCTCGCCGTAATTGGCACTGAATATGAACATAAAGCAGCCGATCGTTCCGAGCACGCCGGTGTTGAAAGTGTGCGGGATCTCCTTGTCGCATATTATTACCACAACGTTGTATAGCCTGCCAAGGAACGCACAGCCTACCGCAAGTGTGACCAGCTGGGAATACAATGGCTGTCTTTTCCTGAAAAAGCTCGACACACCGATTATCAGTCCGGCAAGCGCACAAGCGCAAACTACCGAATTTATAATTATCTGCATAATATCATTCTCCTGTCAAAATACAGAAACATATTGTTAATAATATTATACATATTTTCAGTCCATTTGTCAAGATTTCAGCCGATAACCGCAGAATTTATGCAAAAGAAAGAGCCAGCCGAAGCAGGCTCTCAGAATGAAGAATGAAAAGAATTTAATCCTGGACTTTGCACGCCTGGGCGACTTTCTGTGCTATTTCATTGGAAACAACGCCTGTTCCGCCGAGAACGTAGATATTTTCAGTTGTCTTTGAGCCAAGTGCCTCTGGAATAGCATCATACTTTTTAAGTATGCGTTTACGGAGTTTATCATCAAA
>CAMYUO010000093.1 GCA_947302065.1 uncultured Clostridia bacterium
CTTACCCTGTGGTAACGTCGGTATCCTCAAGCCGACCGCAGAAGGTCGGCTTGACTGAATAACCTGTTACTATGTATTCCCTCAATTCGCTGAATATTATCCACCTCACCTCGCATAATATATTGTGAGGTGATTTTTATGGATACTGCAATAAGACCGTTCAGCATCAAGAGATTTATCAACGAGCTGAAAGTCAAGCCGTTTATCATTGCGCTGGCTGTGCCGTTCGGCGTTCAGCTGCTAAGCTACTTTGTGACCAAAGGCTCTATGGACTTTTACAGCGAGATAAACAAGCCGCCGCTTGCGCCGCCGGGCTGGCTGTTCCCTGTCGTGTGGACTCTGCTTTATGCGCTGATGGGCATTTCAAGCTACATCATCTGGGACGCACGCTCGCAGTACACGAAAGAGGCGCTGACCATTTACGGCATCCAGCTTGCATTTAATTTCTGCTGGAGCATTTTCTTCTTCGTTATGGAGAGCTTTCTGCTGTCGCTGGTGTGGCTCGGCGGACTGTTCGTTATTATTTTTATCATGATAGCGGCGTTCTGGAAAATCGACCGCATCGCCGCATATCTGCAGATACCGTATGCTGCCTGGGTACTATTTGCAGGTTATCTTAATGCAGGAGTATACTTCTTGAATTAGTATGTTCGACTTGTAAAAAGCTATTCTGTTTTCAAGATACACGACCCGTCCATGACATTCGTTTTTGAGACGGCATCTTACCGCCGCCCGTTCTGTGCACGGGTGATCACTTGCAAGTTAATCGGCTTTCACCAAGTTTTCGAGTAAAGTCGGAAAGCCTCATAATACCCCTTTTTCTTGCTTCTTGCACACTGCGCCCTGTTGTTCGGTCTCGACGGCAGGGCTTTTTTAGGTCAGCACGTTCACCACTGCCCACCCTGCCAGCGACTCCGCAAAGCGCACGGTCCGCAAGGAACGTTTGTTCTCTTGTTGTTTTCTTTATGGTAGCACATACGTTCGCTTTTGTCAAGAGCGTGGCGGGATAATCGGAGATTTGAACAGTTTGGACTTGGAGAACTGTGCATTTTTGCTGAAAGGCTGTCGAGCTAAACTTTGTGGCGCCGCTGTAGGCGCCAATCTTGCGTTGGTAATGAAACAAAGTAAAAGTGGTCACCAAAGTCCGCAGGTATCTCGTGGCGTAGCAGCGAGCCACGGTCGAGCTGCGTCTTGCAGGCAGTTGTTGTCAGCTCAAAATATTGAGTTGTGTGCCCAACCCAGCTGCGCTGGCTTAAAAGAGAGGTTTGACGGAAACTGAGGGTCAATTTTGCTTCGCAAAATCAAAGGGGGAGAAACAGATAGATTGTTCAGAATGAAAAACCGGAGCAAGTCTTGCTTTTAATCCCTTGAATTTGTAAGTGCGACGGACAAGCGTGCCGCCGCTGCGGCGCCGTAAGGCAAGGCTTCCTTGTCTCCCCAAATGGTTTCTCCCCCTTAGCAAACCGTCGAAGCGGCAAAGTGTTATTGCTTTCTTTTTTCGGAGACTTTCCGGTCACCCAAAAACCGAATACATCGCTGCGGTGCGGATTTGAAAGACTCGTCACATTTCAACCCTTGCAATTTCATATATTATATGGTATAATTCTTTTGTATGTATTTTGTGAGGTGAGATCGGGTGAACAAAGAGCTGGTCGTTTTACTGCTCAAATTTGCAGGCGTGTTGGTCATCGTTATGGGACTGATACTGCTTTGCTGTGTCGTTACCCCGAGGCTTGCCAGAAAGATCGAAAAAAAGCTCCCACAGGACGAGGACGATCCCGAGAGCAAGAGCGAGGACGGCGTAAAGCCCGAGGACTACGAGGTTCAGGGCATGTTCGATCCGCAGAAACTCGATGAATACGATCTGAATTACAAAATCTATAACAAGGATATATATGGAGTTGATTTCAAACATGGGAAAAGGAAAAAACGAAAAGATGGTTGACGCCATCACATCAATGGACGAAGACTTTGCAAAGTGGTACACCGACATCTGCAAGAAAGCTGAGCTTATCGAGTACACCAGCGTAAAGGGCTGCATGGTCATCAGACCTTATGGCTACGCTATCTGGGAGAACATTCAGAAAGACCTTGACGCTCGTTTCAAGGCGCTGGGTCACGAGAATGTCTGCATGCCTATGTTTATCCCGGAAAGCCTTTTGCAGAAAGAAAAAGACCACGTTGAAGGCTTTGCTCCTGAAGTTGCGTGGGTAACTCACGGCGGAAACGAAAAGCTCGAGGACAGGCTTTGCGTTCGTCCGACATCAGAGACACTTTTCTGTGAGCATTATGCAAACATAGTTCACTCATACAGAGACCTGCCGAAACTGTACAATCAGTGGGTATCGGTAGTTCGCTGGGAAAAGACGACAAGACCGTTCCTGCGCTCGAGAGAGTTCTTATGGCAGGAGGGACACACCATTCACGAGACAGCCGAGGAGGCTATCGCAGAGACAAGGCGCATGCTCGACTGCTACGCTGATTTCTGTCACGAGTCACTGGCGATGCCTGTGGTAAAGGGACAGAAAACAGAGAGCGACAAGTTCGCAGGCGCTGAGGCTACATATGCTATCGAGGCACTTATGCACGACGGAAAGGCTTTGCAGGCAGGCACATCACACTATTTCGGTGACGGCTTTGCAAGGGCATTCGGCATACAGTTCACAAACAAAGAGAACAAATTACAGTATCCGCACCAGACGTCGTGGGGCGTTACAACAAGACTTATAGGTGCGATAATAATGACACACGGTGATGACAACGGACTGGCTCTGCCGCCTGCTGTTGCGCCGATACAGGTAGTTATCGTTCCTATCGCATTCCACAAGGAAGGCGTTCTTGAAAAGGCAAACGAGCTTGCTGACAAGCTCAAGGCTGCGGGAATAAGAGTTAAGCTTGACGACAGCGACAACTCGCCGGGCTGGAAATTTGCCGAATACGAAATGAAGGGCATCCCTGTCCGCATAGAAATTGGTCCTAAGGACATTGAAAACGGTCAGTGCGTGGCTGTTACAAGACACAACAGAGAAAAGACATTCATTGCACTTGATGAGGGTCTTGACGGCTTTACAGCGGCTGTAAAGGAGCGTTTGCAGGCTGTTCACGACGGACTTTATCAGCGTGCTCTTGAAAACAGGGCAAACAAGACATACTCCTGCAAGACGATGGACGAGATCGTCAAGGCTCTTGAAGAAAAGGGCGACGGTTTTGTAAAGGCAATGTGGTGCGGCGACGAGGCTTGCGAGGACAAGGTAAAAGAAGTTACGGGCGTTGGCTCGAGATGTATACCCGACGAGCAGGAGCACATCAGCGACGTTTGCGTTTGCTGCGGAAAACCTGCAAAGCAGATGGTGCTGTGGGGCAAGGCATATTGATAGGTATTTGGATATTGGAATACCAAGGCTCTATGGAGAAATATCTCCGTAGAGCCTTTTTGTATTTCTTACCATTAGTGTTGATGACCGAAAGGGTTTTAGGAGGCGACCGGAAAGCCCCCTAAAACAGAGAGCAAGGATAGTTTTTTCACTTCGACGGCTCTCTAAGGGGAAAACCTTTAGGGAAGACAAGGAAGCCTTGCCTTACGGCGTAGTATGCCGGACTTTTCTTCCCTCCGGTTTTCCCCTTAAGATCCTCTTTCCCTTCACCTATCTTTTGCCGGCACCAACTCAATATTTTGAGCGGTTTGCAATTGCCTGCAAGACGCAGCTCGACCGTGGCTCGCTGCTACGCCACGAGATACCTACGAACTTTGGTGACCGCTATTACTTTGTTTCGTTGACTGGGCGTGACTGGCGCCAACAGTGGCGCCACAAAGACAGCGGTGAGAAACTTGGTCTGCAGGTTTGCATCGATGTACTGTTTCTCACATATTGCCTCTGAAAAGCGAAGCGCTCTAACATCTAAAAGCGTTGTGCTTGCATTATGGCGAAAAATGTTGTATAATGGGGTTTGTGGGGTCAGCGCTGAAAAGTGCACAAGGCGGCAGCGCAAACTTTGTGCAAAATAACACAATAAAAATACCGCCGCCATTCGTATATTAAATAACAAAGGGTGAGAGAATATGACCGATGCGCAGTTCGATGCGGCGATCGGCCTGATCGTCCGAGGGAACAAAGACGGTCTGAAAGGCATTTACGATGCTTACGCCAGACAGATATATCAGGTCATCGTCGGGATAATAAAAAGCCCGATGGACGCTGAGGATCTGACCGCAGATCTGTTCATGAAGCTATGGGAAACGGCTTCGCAATACAAGCCCGGAAGCGGTCACAAGAGATATCTGACCGTTATGGCGAGGAACTTAGCGATAGATTTCATCAGGCGTAATTCACGGCAGAGCTTTGAGCTTGACGATGATGAACAGAACAATGAGATCGCAGACACGCAGGACCTGGAAAAAGATGTTGAGAGCGGTATGAGCTTTGCTCAGGCGCTTGAATGCCTCAACCCGAAACAGAGGCAGATAGTTGATATGCACATAGGCATGCAGATGACGCTGCAGGAGATAAGCGACAGTTTGCAGATGCCGATGGGAACGGTCGCCTGGAACTATCGGGCGGCGATAGAAAAGCTCAAAAAGAGATACAAGGAAGGTGAACGCTATGGCTAACAGAATACAGAAAGATTACCGCAGTCATATGCAGGGCACTTCTCCCGATATGGATAAACTGTGGAACAGGATCGAGCAGCGGATCGACAACAGTCAGGCAGCTGCGGCAAAGGCGGAGACAGGTGCTGCGGACGAGCAGCAGAAGATAACGGTAAGCAAGGGCGGCGGCTGGATAAAATATGCGGCTGTTGCGGCGTGTCTGATCGCAGTGGTGGTCGGCACGGTGACATTTATGAATTCAAAGGAAGAAGACATCAAGACAGATACAAGTTCAAGCTATTCGTCAAAAGCAGGAGTCCGCAAAACGCTGAACTATGATGTGGTATCAGAAGCCGATGAGCAGAAGAACAACAAGACCAAGCGGGAAGATATTGCTGAAGAATCGCAGAAGGACTATGTTGCGGGCAAGACTACCGAGGCGGCAGGACTTGCGCCGAACGAGCAGGTAAAGGCTCTGATGCGAACGGCGGAATATGAGGCGGCTGACAAGGACAAGAGAGTCGAGCTGGTAGAAAACCTCGCAAAAGAGATGAAAGAAAAGGGCGAGATACTGAAATACGAGATATTCAGGCGTGATTCGGGCAACCGCATCGAGCTGACGCTGCCCGATGAGCTGGTAAAGGGCATTATTCTCAAATAAAGCAGGAGGCTGGAGCGATAACAAGGCAGAAGTTATCGCCCGGGCCTCTTTTTTGTGTGCGGTGCAGGGCTTTGGTTTTATTCACAAAAAAGGACTTGACAAATATAAGAAGATGTGATATTATAACTTTCGTAAATAGTAGCCAAAAACCTTTGACCGAGAGTAAGTAGCTTTATGCACCTGTATCAAAGAGAGCCGCCGTTGGTGAGAATGCGGTATACAGACATATCGTGAATGGACTCGTGAGGGCGAACCGAAAGGGGTATTTCCGAGTAGGCAAGACGCATGACCTGCGTTAAAGGTCGGGCGTATGTCGGTACGCCGGATGCAGCGAAAGCTGAAACATTGGGTGGCACAGCAGGTAATTATCCTGTCCCGAGAAACCGGGACAGGTTTTTTGTTTATCCGCCCGCAATTACAGAAAGGAATGATCCACAATGAGCGAACAGATCCCTTACAAGATCTATCTTGAAGAAAATGAGATGCCTAAGCAGTGGTACAACGTTCGTGCAGACATGAAGAACAAGCCTGCACCGCTGCTCAACCCTGCAACACACCAGCCATGCACACTTGACGAGCTGAGCCATGTATTCTGCACAGAGCTGGCAAAGCAGGAGCTTGATGACAAGACTGCGTACATTGATATTCCGCAGGAGATACTTGATTTTTACAAGATGTACAGACCGTCTCCGCTGGTAAGGGCTTACTGCCTTGAAAAGGCACTGGGCACACCTGCGAAGATATACTACAAGTTCGAGGGAAACAACACCTCCGGAAGCCACAAGCTCAACAGTGCTATCGCACAGGCTTACTATGCTAAGCAGCAGGGCTTGAAGGGCGTTACGACAGAGACAGGTGCAGGTCAGTGGGGCACGGCGCTTTCCATGGCCTGCGCATATCTGGGACTTGACTGTCAGGTATACATGGTAAAGGTATCATACGAGCAGAAGCCTTTCAGACGTGAGGTAATGCGCACATACGGTGCGAACGTTACACCGTCGCCGTCGATGCTCACTGAGGTCGGCAGAAAGATAAACGCAGAGTTCCCGGGCACAAACGGCTCGCTGGGCTGCGCTATCTCGGAGGCTGTTGAGGCTGCGACGACACAGGAAGGTTACAGATACGTACTCGGCTCGGTACTTTCACAGGTACTGCTGCATCAGTCTGTTATCGGTCTGGAGTCGAAGATAGCAATGGACAAATACGGCATCAAGCCTGATATGATAATCGGCTGCGCAGGCGGCGGTTCCAACCTTGGCGGACTTATCTCGCCGTTCATGGGTGAAAAGCTCAGAGGCGAGGCTGACTATCAGTTCATCGCAGTTGAGCCTGCATCCTGTCCTTCCCTGACAAGAGGTACTTACGGTTATGATTTCTGCGACACGGGTGCTGTTTGCCCGCTGGCAAAGATGTACACGCTCGGAAGCACATTCATGCCGTCGCCTAACCACGCAGGCGGACTTCGTTACCACGGCATGAGCAGCGTTCTTTCACAGCTGTATGCTGACGGACTTATGGAGGCACGCAGCGTTGAGCAGACAAGCGTATTTGCTGCTGCTGAGCAGTTTGCAAGGACTGAGGGCATTCTGCCTGCACCTGAGAGCAGCCATGCTATCAGAGTTGCTATCGACGAGGCTCTCAAGTGCAAGGAGACAGGCGAGGAAAAGACTATCCTGTTCGGTCTCACAGGCACAGGTTACTTTGATATGTACGCTTATGAGGCATTCAACGACGGCAAGATGAGCGACTATATCCCGACTGAC
>CAMYUO010000094.1 GCA_947302065.1 uncultured Clostridia bacterium
AGCTTTTCTTCAAAGTTATCTGCCTTTTCAAGTCTGTCTGCGTAGATCTTCAGGCTCTCTGCAACAGCGGCGTTGAGCATGATGTTTGCGCAGGCGATAGAGTTTGAAGAACCGAGCATTCTGAACTCGAACTTGTTGCCTGTGAATGCGAAAGGTGAAGTTCTGTTTCTGTCGGTGGTATCTCTTGAGAAGCTTGGCAGTACGCTTACGCCGAGCTTCATTGTTACCTTTTCAACGCCCTCATACGGAGTGTCTGTCTCGATAGCCTTGAGGATTCCCTCAAGCTCTTCGCCGAGGAAGATCGAGATAACTGCCGGAGGAGCTTCGTTAGCGCCGAGTCTGTGGTCGTTGCCT
Source organism: uncultured Clostridia bacterium (assembly GCA_947302065.1). Classification (GTDB taxonomy): domain Bacteria; phylum Bacillota; class Clostridia; order Oscillospirales; family Ruminococcaceae; genus Hominimerdicola. The sequence goes on from CAMYUO010000094.1 coordinate 355, forward strand.
GCTGTTGCAACGGAAATCCTCAGCAGATCCTGATAGTCGTCAACTGCCTTGATAACTGCGCACAGGAAAAGCAGGAACTGTGCATTCTCATATGGTGTTTCACCCGGTGTGAGAAGGTTTACGCCTGTGTCTGTTGCGATAGACCAGTTGTTGTGCTTGCCCGAGCCGTTTACATTTGCGAACGGCTTTTCGTGCAGCAGGCATACAAGTCCGTGCTTCTTTGCTACCTTCTGCATGATCTCCATTGTAAGCTGGTTGTGGTCGGTAGCGATATTGGTTGTTGCGTAGATAGGTGCAAGCTCGTGCTGAGCAGGTGCGACCTCGTTGTGCTGTGTCTTTGCGAGGATTCCGAGCTTCCACAGCTCGTCATTCAGGTCGGACATATAAGCCTCGACTCTCGGCTTGATAACGCCGAAGTAGTGGTCGTCGAGTTCCTGTCCTTTGGGCGGCTTAGCTCCGAAAAGCGTTCTGCCGGTATATATAAGGTCTTTTCTCTTATCGTAAAGTTCCTTAGGAATGAGGAAGTATTCCTGCTCGGGTCCTACGGAAGTGGTAACGTGCTTTACAGTGTCGTTGCCGAACAGCTTGAGGATACGCAGTGCCTGCTTGTTGAGTGCCTGCATCGAACGAAGCAGAGGAGTCTTTTTGTCCAGTGCCTCTCCGCCGTAAGAGCAGAATGCTGTCGGAATGCAAAGTGTCTTGCCCTTGATGAAAGCGTATGAGGTCGGATCCCATGCGGTGTAGCCTCTTGCCTCGAATGTAGCTCTCAGTCCGCCGGAAGGGAAGCTCGATGCGTCAGGCTCGCCCTTGATAAGTTCCTTGCCGGAGAAGTCCATTATAACTCTGCCGTCAGGTGATGGGCTGATGAAGCTGTCGTGCTTTTCGGCGGTGATGCCTGTCAGCGGCTGGAACCAATGGGTGTAATGTGTTGCACCGTTTGCAACTGCCCATTCCTTCATTGCTTCTGCAACTGCATTTGCAACTGAGATGTCAAGCTCTGCGCCGACGTCGATAGTCTTTTTGAGCGAGTTGTAGACTTTTGATGAAAGCATTGATTTCATCACTCTGTCGTCGAATACCTTGCTTGCAAAAATTTCTGTTACTGTGCTCATTTTTCATTTCCTCCCGTTTCATTAATAAAACAAGGGGTGCCTTTAATGCGATGAAATAAACCAGCATTAAAGACACCCTTGCCTTATGATTATATTGTTGCCATAAACAAAAAAATAGAGACAGATGCTTGAAGAATAATGAGTATCGTCAAGACGTCTTTGCCTCTATGTCTTGCATTATACACCCCGTTTTCTGATTTGTCAACCCCTTTTTTTCAGAAATTTTGCATTTTACAAATTCAAAACTTGCAGTTTACAAATAATTTATATATCAAAACTTGACAAAAATGAAATTCTGAGTTATAATACTTGCAAATGGGCAAAGACGTTCATTCAGCTTACGGGCTGAATGGCGTCTTTTTTCTTTTGTATGATGGCAATGATATACTATCTATAAGAAAGGGAGAGTTGATGATGAAAAGAGAAGGAGAGATCCGTATCCCGTCTGGCTGTGCGATAGCAGCTGTCATTTCCAAAGAGGGAAAGGGCATCACGGGTGATCTTATCTCCGAGGCTATGAAGCCGATGCACGACCGTTCCAACGGACTTGGAGGCGGATTTGCAGCATACGGCATCTACCCCGAGCACAAGGAGTTTTTTGCGTTCCACATATTCTTTGACCACCGCTCAACGAGAAAAGAATGTGAGGCACTGTTAAAAGAAAGATTTGAGATCGTCAAGGGCGAGATCATTCCTACAAGAAAGATCCCAGAGATCACCGATGAGCCTATCATCTGGAGATACTTTGTTGCTCCGCTCAAATCCATGCTCGCAGCAGAGCAGATAGATGAAAACGAATTTGTTGCAAGGACAGTCGTTAAGATAAACACCGAGCTCAAAGGCGCTTACGTATTCTCGAGCGGAAAGAACATGGGCTGCTTCAAGGCAGTCGGCTTCCCCGAGGACGTAGGACGTTTTTACAGACTTGAAGAGTATGAGGGATATTCGTGGACAGCTCACGGACGTTACCCGACGAACACGCCGGGCTGGTGGGGCGGTGCTCACCCGTTCTCGCTGCTCGATTACTCGGTCGTTCACAACGGCGAGATATCTTCTTATGATGCAAACCGCCGCTTCATTGAGATGTTCGGCTACAAATGCACCCTTCAGACCGATACTGAGGTCATCACATATATAATAGACTACCTGCTCAGACGCCAGAAGCTGACACTCGAAGAGGTCGCTTCCGTTATTGCAGCGCCTTTCTGGAGCACGATAAACTCGATGCCGGAAAAGGAAAGAGAAAAGCTGACATATCTGCGCACCGTATTTTCAAATCTGCTCATCACAGGACCGTTCTCTATCGTGTTCGGCTGGGACGGCGGACTTATGGCGCTCAACGACAGGCTCAAGCTGCGTTCTATGATAACTGCAAGCAAGGGCGACAGGGTATTCATCGCAAGCGAGGAGGCAGCTGTCAGGGTAATGGAGCCTGATGCTGAGAACTTCTATGCACCGAGCGGCGGAGAGCCTGTTATAGTTCGTGTCAAGGAGGGTAAATTCTGATGATAGATCAATATATATATCCCGAATTTGAAGTGGTGAGAAACCAGAGCCGCTGCATTTCCTGCCGTGTGTGCGAAAGGCAGTGCGCAAATGAGGTACACAGATTCGATACCGACCTCGGCGTGATGCTTTCTGATGAAACAAAGTGCGTCAACTGCCAGAGGTGCGTTTCGCTGTGTCCGACACACGCTCTTAAAATAGTAAAGAGCGACTGCTGTCTGCGTGAGAACGCAAACTGGTCGGATCAGACGATAAAGGAAGTCTACAAGCAGGCAAACAGCGGCGGCGTGCTGCTGTCATCAATGGGCAACCCGAAGCCTCTGCCTGTTTACTGGGACAAGATACTCATCAACGCATCGCAGGTGACTAACCCGCCTATCGACCCGCTGAGAGAGCCAATGGAGACTAAAGTTTTCCTCGGCAAAAAGCCCGACAAGGTGCTTCGCCGTGCAAACGGTGATCTTATCACCCAGATGCCGCCGCAGCTTGAGCTGTCGATGCCTGTAATGTTCTCTGCAATGAGCTACGGCTCGATAAGCTACAATGCTCACGCATCTCTTGCAAGAGCCGCAACAGAGCTTGGCATCTGCTACAACACAGGTGAGGGCGGTCTGCACGAGGACTTTTACTGCTACGGTGAGAACACCGTAGTTCAGGTAGCATCGGGACGTTTCGGCGTGCACAAGAATTATCTTGAGGCAGCAGCTGCTGTCGAGATCAAGATGGGTCAGGGCGCAAAGCCGGGTATCGGCGGACATCTGCCGGGCGCAAAGATCGTCGGCGACGTTTCAAGGACAAGAATGATCCCTGAGGGCACAGATGCTATCTCACCTGCTCCGCACCACGATATCTATTCTATCGAGGATCTGCGCCAGCTCGTTTATTCTCTCAAAGAAGCAACAGATTATAAAAAGCCTGTCATCGTAAAGGTCGCAGCGGTACACAACATCGCAGCTATCGCAAGCGGTATCGCACGCAGCGGTGCAGACATCATCGCTATCGACGGTTTCAGAGGCGGTACGGGAGCTGCTCCGACAAGGATAAGAGACAATGTCGGCATCCCGATCGAGCTTGCGCTCGCCGCAGTTGACCAGCGTCTGCGTGACGAGGGAATCAGAAACAATGTTTCGCTCGTTGTCGGCGGAAGTGTCCGTTCGGCAGCAGATGTTGTAAAGGCAGTTGCACTCGGTGCAGATGCAGTTTACGTTGCAACAGCAGCGCTGCTCGCACTCGGCTGTCACCTCTGCCGCACCTGCCACAGCGGCAAGTGCAACTGGGGTATCGCAACACAGCGCCCTGACCTTGTAAAGAGACTCAATCCCGACATCGGCAGCCAGCGCCTTGTCAACCTGATGAACGCTTGGCGCCACGAGATAAAAGAGCTTATGGGCGGCATGGGCATCAACTCTATCGAGTGCCTCAGAGGCAACAGGCTGATGCTGCGCGGCGTAGGACTTTCCGCAAAAGAGCTTGAGATACTCGGCATCTCGCACGCCGGAGAATAACGAAAGGGGATAGCACAAATGAAACGAGTTTATGTTAACGAGCAGTGGTGTCTGGGCTGTCACCTTTGCGAATATAACTGTGCTTTTGCAAATTCGGGAATGACCGATATGGTAAAGGCGCTCAAGGCCAAGCCTATCTATCCCCGTGTACATATCGAGCAGTCGGATGACATCACTTATGCGGTTTCCTGCCGCCACTGCAAAGACCCTCTTTGTGTAAAGAGCTGTATCGCAGGTGCTATCAGCAAGCAAGACGGCGTTGTCAAGGTCGATAAGACAAAGTGTGTCGGCTGTCTGACCTGCGTGCTCGTGTGCCCTTACGGCGCAGTAAGACCGGGTCCTGACGGCGCAGCGAACAAGTGCGAGCTTTGCCTTGAAAACAGCTGCGGCGAGCCTGCATGCGTAAAGGGCTGCCCGAACAATGCGATAGTTTATGAGGAAAGGCAGGATGAGAAATGAGCAAGTATGTTATAATCGGAAACGGCGTAGCTGCCGCAGGCTGCATTGAGGGTATACGCAGCGTCGATAAGGACAGCGAGGTCACTGTCATCTCAGCAGAAAAGCACCCTGTCTATGCAAGACCGCTCATCTCCTATTATCTTGAGGGCAAGACCACTCTCGAAAAGATGAATTACCGCAGCGAAGATTTCTATGAGAAAAACAAAGCCGAGCTGATTTATGCGTCGGCTGACAAGATAGATGCTAAAAAAAGCGAGGTCACCTACGGCAGCAAGAAGGTCAGGTTCGACAAGCTGTGCATCGCCGCAGGCTCGTCACCATTCGTTCCGCCGATGAAGGGCCTGGACACCGTAAAGCACCAGTTTACATTTATGACGATGGACGACAGCCTTGCGCTTGAAAAGGCGCTGAAAAAGGACAGCAGAGTGCTTATTATCGGCGCGGGTCTTATCGGACTCAAATGTGCCGAGGGTATCTTTGAAAGAGTCGGCTCTGTAACGGTGGTTGACCTTGCAGACAGAGTGCTTTCAAGTATCCTTGACAACGAGTGCGCCGCAGTCGTTCAGAAGCATCTCGAAAACAAGGGAATGAAGTTCCTGCTTTCAGACAGCGTTGACAGCTTTGAAAAGCATACCGCTAAAATGAAAAGCGGTGAAAAGGTCGAGTTCGATATCCTCGTGCTTGCTGTCGGCGTAAGAGCAAACACACAGCTCGCAAAAGACGCAGGTGCAGATGTGAACAGAGGGATCATCGTTGAAAACAACATGAAAACAAGCCTTGACAATATCTATGCAGCAGGCGACTGCACCGAGGGCTATGACAGCTCTATCGGCGCAAACAGAGTGCTTGCTATCCTGCCGAACGCTTATATGCAGGGCTACTGCGCTGGCGTGAACATGGCAGGCGGAGAGCAGAGCATAACGAATGCTATCCCGATGAACTCTATCGGCTTTTTCGGTCTGCACTGCGTGAGCGCAGGCAGCTATTTTGAAAAGGGCGAGGGCGAGATAGCCGAGAGCAAATGCTGCGGCGGCATAAAGAGACTTTACATCAAGGACAACAAGCTCACAGGATATATCATCATCGGTGACGTTACGGGCGCAGGCATATATACCTCGCTGGTAAGAGAAAAGACCGATCTTTGTGACGTAGATGTTGACAAACTGAAAAAAGATGCAACTCTGGCAATGTTTTTGCCCGAAACCCGTAGAAAAAAACTCGGAGGTGTGGTATAATGAATATCAATGCAACAGGTCTTGATTTTATCGACCTCAATGAAGCGCTGCGCCAGAGCAGAGGAAGCTGCACTATCACCAACTGCCTCGGACAGAGATTTCTCGCCGCAGGCGTCTCCGATAAGACTGTTACCGTCAGCGGTATACCGGGCAATGCGCTCGGCGCTTACCTCAACGGTGCAAAGATCGAGGTAATGGGCAACGCTCAGGACGCCGTAGGCGACACCATGAACGAGGGAACGATAATCATTCACGGCAACGTCGGTGACGCTGTCGGATATGCGATGCGAGGCGGTCATATCTACGTTCAGGGCAACGCTGGATACCGTGCAGGCATTCATATGAAAGCCTATAAAGAGAAACAGCCCGCCCTTATCATCGGCGGAAAAGCAGGAAGCTTTCTCGGCGAGTATCAGGCAGGCGGCACGATCATCGTGCTCGGTCTTGTAGATAACGACAAGCCTATCGTGGGCAATTTCCCGTCAACGGGAATGCACGGCGGAAAGATGTATCTCAGAGGCGACTGCAAGGATATAAGCTTCCCCGGACAAGTGCATACGCACATTGCCGATAAGGACGAGCTTGCCGAGATAGACCACTATCTCAGACATTTCTGCAAATATTTCGATCAGGACCTTGACGAGCTGCTGTCATCACCGTTCACCGTTGTGATGCCCGACAGCCGCAACCCGTACAGACAGATGTATGTTGCAAATTAAAGCATGAAGCAAAACAGTTTCCCGCTTTTTTACAGGAGGATGCAATGAAATATTCACCGCAGGAGATAATCCAGTATGCCGCAGAGGAAGATG
>CAMYUO010000095.1 GCA_947302065.1 uncultured Clostridia bacterium
CCGTATAGCTCTCGCTCTCCTCGATGTTTCCGCCGTAGATGTTCTGCTTGGTCGTGTATGTTATCGTCGCCTCGGAAAGTCCAGCTACCGAGGTCGTGATGTTGTCCATATCCTCGGTCGAGAGCGTAATCTTCTTGGTGTTCTTCCTGTCGGTGCTGCCGCCGAACATAGAGCTCATATCAGGCATATTGCCGCTGAATGACGGTCTCTGATTTCCACCGCTGCTGCTTTTGCCTGAACGGCTGCTCTTTTCGCCCGATGAGCTTTTCTCACCGCTTGAACCGCCGGAAAAGTTCGGCATACCGCTGCTCTGTGACTGCTCATAGCTGATGTCGAGCGCACCCGCATTCAGATTGCGGAACTGCTCTGCAACATCTGCCTGACCGCCCTTACCGATAGCGATAACGCACACGATAGTTGCCGCACCGACGATTATGCCGATAGATGTCAGCAGTACCTTGAATTTGTTCTGGACGAGGTTTATCCTCACCAGATTGAGTATCTCAGAAAAACGCATATCACGACACCTTACCTTTTATCAGCAGCGTGTCGCCCTCGGCAACTCCCGATATCTCGGCGATGCTGCCGTTTGAAAAGCCGATATCGACCCTGACCTTTTCCTCGCCGTCGTCAGTCTTTTTCAGCACGTAGCTTTCGCTTCCCTCGGTGATGACTGCCTTGTTTGAAACGTAAAGCACGTCCTTGACCTTCTTAGATATGAACGTTACGTTTGCGGTCATTCCGGAAAGTATCTTATCGGGGACTTTGGTGATGACCACCGTAACGGGATAGCTGACAGTTGCTGATTTTGAATTTGATGTTGATGAGCCTATCCCGGAAACATATCCGCTGTAAGTTTCATCGGGGAATGCAAGGAAGCTTACATCGACTTCATCATTGAGCTCTACCACGCCGATATCGTCCTCTGTAACGTTGACGGTGACGGTTACGCTCTGTGCATCGGCAAAGCTTGCTATCGCAGTTTCGGTGCTGAGCGTGTCGCCCTTTGAATATCCCACAGAGGTGATAGTTCCGCCGTACTGCGCAAGTATCTTTCCGTCCTTTACATACTCTTCAAATGCCGCAAGGTCTTGCTTTGCCGTCTCGACCTTTTCCTTTGCCTCTTCCGATGCAGTTCCCACGCCGCTTATCGCAACGTTGTAAAGATCCTTTGCATTTTTGTAGTACATGCAAGCCTCATCGTATGTCTGCTTTGCTGCAAGCTCGTCTGCCGCACGGGAGCTGACTGCCGAGTTGTACTGCGACTGCAGACTCTCCAGCTGAGATCTGAGCTGTGAAAGCTGCTTTGAATCTGTGCAGGAAGATATCTGCGAGTTCACGTCGCTTATCTGGCTGCTGAGGCTGCTTATGTTCTGCGCTATCTCGCTGAGCTTTGCGTTGTAAACCGATTGTGCGTTCTGCCCGTCTGAGATGCGTGTATCGTATTCATACTTTGCCGAGAGCTTTGTCTTGCTCTCGTCTATCTGCGCCTGCTTGTAAGCAAGCTCTGCGTCCTCTACTGCCTTTTTCAGCAGCGTGCGTGCGCTGTCGATGCTGTCCTTGGTGATGGTCATAAGCGTGTCGCCCTTGCTGACCGTCTGACCTGCTGTAACGAGCACCTCATCGACCACCAGCGCAACAGATGACGATTCAGACTTTGTCGAAACGCTTGTCGAGCCGACCGAGCCGCTGCTCTTGCTTGAAGACTTGTTTGAGCTGCCCTGCATCACCGAGCCCATATCGCCCATTCCACCGGGTGCGCCCGAGCCGCCTGCCGAAGACGCCCCCGTGCTTTCGACCGACGCTGATACGCTTGTTGCATTGAGCTGCAAGTCATAGCTCTGCTCAAGCGACTCCACACTGACCGAGGAGCTTTCGCTCACGCCTGCGGTCACATCGCCCCGTGCCACAGTCACCTCTTTGGTGACCTGCACAGCGTCTTTATCATTATCCTTTATAAAGAACATATATCCCAGCACACAGCCGCTGATAACAACAAGTGCGGCTATGCCTGCAAGTATTTTTTTCATTTTATTCTCCCTTTCTCCTGTCAAAGTCAGGCATGTTTGAAGGGTCAAAGCCCTCAGGCATCTGTCCAGAAAAATCCGGTCACTCGCCGCTCGGTGCAGACCTCTGCTTTTCAGAGCCTTCCGAGCTGTTGCCGCTGTCGCTCTTGAAATCGGTCATACCGCTCATCGCTGTATAGTTGAAATATACATTGACCGACTGACCGCTGTAAACGTTCGCATTCTCGTCAGCAGTTACGGTGACGTTGAATTTGACATCGACAAGGCTAGTTGATTCGCCTGCTGCGATAGCCGTTATCTTTCCGTTTGAAACGCCCGTCTCGGACGAATAGATGACCACCGTGTCACCAATGCTTATCTCGGTAACTGCGTACTGGTCAAGTTCAACTGTCGTTCTCATCTCGCTGCTGTCAACGTAGTAAACGAACGGTTCGCTGACATCGGCGTTCTTGCCTTTGGAATAGCTCAGCGAGGAGACTGTTCCTGCCTGCTTTGCGCAGATGTATCCGCCTGCAAGTTCCTTTTCAAATATGCTCAGGTTCTTGACTGCCGTGTCGTAAGCCGACTGCTTTTCTTCAAGTTCCGATTCAATCGTGCTCAGCGTGATGTCATAGTTGAACTTGGCATTTTCGCTCGCCGCATTCTCGGTGTCCATTTTATTCTTGAGCTCCAGCTTGTCGGATCCGTAAGAATTGCTCAGCTTGGTGTATTCGCTGCGCAGCTTGTTGAGATTGCTCTTTGCCTTTGAAAGCTCCGACTCCAGCTCGATTATTTCTTTTTTCAGACTGCTCACAGCGCTCTGCGCTTCGCTGAGCTTGCTTGATGTCTGCGATGACGTCTTGCTCTGCGATTCGTATTTTGTCTTTGCCGTGGTCAGCTTTGTGTTTGCCTGCGTCAGCGACTTGTTCAGCGCCGTGTACTGCTTGTAAGCGTTGTCGTAAAGCGTCTGCACATCGGTGCTCGCTGTCGCTGTATCATCAGGTTTCACAGGGTCGCCCGACTGCTGTTCTGACGGTTTCTGACCTTGCTGACCGCTCGGCATTTCGCCCGGTGAATCAACACTCTTAGTTGCGGAACTTGTGCCGTCTTTTGACATATTTGAAAAGTCCGGCATATCACCGCTCGGCTTTGTTCCGCCCTGCTGCGTCGGAATGTTTCCGCCGCTTTGACCGCCGCCCTGCACATCGACATTAACAGTCTGCGCAAGCTTTATGCCCGACGTGTCCTTGCCGAGCGCATTGCCCAGATAGATGACCACGCTCGCAGCAGAGTTGTACTGCGTGACCGTGCTGTTGTAGCTCTGCGCCGCAGACTGATAATCCTTTGCCGCCTGCTCGAGCTGTTTATCCTGACTTTCTTTCTGTGACTGCAAGCTGTCCGCAGATGCCTGCTTGCTGTCGAGTTCCGACTGTTTTGACGAGATCTGCGACGGCACGCTGCTTATCGTTGAAAGCGCCTGCTGATATGAGTCAGACGCCTTTTGCAGTGCACTGTCCAGCTCGCTCACAGCGTTTGCATATTCCTGCGCCGAGCTGCCGCCCTGCAAAAGCTCCGACTTGTAAAGTGTCTCCGCCTTTATCTTGTCGGATTCATACGTCGCTTTCTGCTTTATCAGCGCGTCATTTGCGCTCTGCTTTTCTGTTTCAAGCGTCTTTTTCGCCTTTGTCACGCTGTCGTCGGTCAGCTTGTAAAGCTTTGTGCCGACCTCGGCGCTGTCGCCCTCCGACACGAGCACTTCTTCGACCGTCAGCTTGACCGCCGTGTTTTCCAGACCAAGCTCATCACCAAGCTGTGACGTCTCGATAGTTCCGCCCGCACTGATGATGCCGTCGTCAGCTATTTTTGCTGACTCCTGCTTGCTGTCATCGCTCTCCGGCTTTTTATCCTCACCCGCACTGAAAGCGTAAATGCCTGCCGAACCGCCTGCCATGATGACAGCGGCACACACCGCAGCGATCATCCGCTTTTTGCGTGAAAATTCAGATGTTTTTTTCACTTGCTCCACATTCCTTTCCGCAAATGCCTCATTATCTACTTTAAATATTAAAGCACTTAACTTAAATGAACTTTAAACCAATGTGAAATCCAGCTGAAAACCACCGCACCCACGCAAATCCGCACAAAAAATCCCGCCTCCTGCACCTTGCAGAAAGCGGGTAAGATAATCTAACTTAACGAATAGTGAATAATGAATAACGAATAGTGAATAGTACAGAAATGCCCACGCACCGCGAAAGGTTGTTAGCGACAGCAAGGCGCAGCGAGGGCGCTTGCAACCGAGCCGCTGAGCCGAGCGTGACCTTTTGCGGAGAGGAGGAGCAGCGGAATGAGCGCGGGACGATTTTAACACAAGAATAAAAAAATCGTCACAAGCGATATGTAGCTTGTGACGACGAGCTGGGGTGGAAGGATTCGAACATTATGTTTAAACCCTCGTAAAAGCCGTAGAATAGGGATAATATGATTATTAAAATTGCGTGTTCAACAAATTTCCTTCAACTGTTCAACACTTTGGTGATTAATGATACCGTTAATATAGCTGTCCATCTTTGCATCACACTTAATACGTTCAGCCGAAAAAGTCTGCTGATAAACGGACTTTAGAATGTTGTCCGTAGCCCAACCGCCACGTTCCATAGCGTACTTGTCAGGAATACCGAGCATTAACATTATGCTTGCATTTAAGTGCCTCAGGTCGTGGAACGTCATATCATCTATGCCGTGCTTCTTGACTCGGCGCTTAAATCGACCATAGAGTGCTCTCGGCGTGATTTGAAGAATTTGGTCGGTTTCATTCTCGTGCGGTATAGCTTTGATAAGTTCGAGTATGTAGTCGGGAAGTTGAAGTGTCCTTGCACTTTTCTCGGTCTTGCAGCCCTCACGCAGCTTGTTTCCGTCCTCGGTCGGAATGATAGTCCGTCTGACATACAGCAGCTTTTGCTCCTCGTCTACGTCTTGGAACTGCAATCCTGCAACTTCACCAATACGCAGCGACAGCCATGCAGCCAACAGAACAAACAGCTCGATTTCATCACCTTTAAATATATTGTAAATCGTCTCAAAGTCAGGCAATTTCGTTGGTTTTCTGACGACTTTCGGCAGATTTACGCTGCTTAGATTGATATCGACCTCAAACATCTTTAACACGGACTTGAGCAGACCATAAGCATTCTTGACATACTTCGCACTTTTATTTTTTCTTTCGATTTCAATGGATATCGCACGCTGAATGTCAATTGGTCTAAGGTCACACAACCTTGTTTTCTGCAAGCACTTAAATGCATTTTCCGCAAGTATAATATATGTGCGTATAGTTGTCGGCTGGATAATGCCTTTTCTTGTGTCGATGTAACACCTCATTGCATCTCTTAATGCGGTGGTCTCATCGAATATGGTATTCCTGCCGTCGAGATAGTCCTGAGCCATTTTTAAAGCTTTTGCTTTGGTGGCAGCTGTGAATGACTTTTGTCTTCTGTTCCCAAAATCATCATAATAGGGAACAACTACATTGAATTTACCGCTTTTGAGTTTACGTGCCTTCATTCTGATTACCTCGTTTCATATTTAATTATGAGGTATGATATAATGAAAGCTGTGCTTACACTTGTATTATATCACACCTTCTACCGGTTGTAAAGCTTAAAGATTTAAAAGCTCATTAAGCTCTAAGTTTTCAGATATTAAGAATTTCTCGATTTTGCCAAGCGTTACGTTCTCGGCGTGCTTGTCATACTCTAGCAACGTGCGCTCAGTTACGCCGAGATAAGCGGCAAGTATATCGTTTGGGAGCTTATGGACTTTCTGATAATACCTGATTTTGAACCAAATCTGGTCGTGAAGTAATACATCTTCTTTTTTCCTTTTCAATTTAATCACCTCCTAGATTGTTGTACATTAGTCTATTTATACTCACTCTCGCTTTGAGTTTTACTGTTCTTGTGTCACGGTGGCACAGTCTGTTGAGTCAATAATGATACCCTGACCCCTTCATCAGTTTTTCCGTTTTCAATTTAAGCATTTTCTGATGATGAATGTTCTTGCTCTCTTGCAGCCACTCACTCGGCTGCGTTTCGGCGGGTGCAAACTCTTTGGTATCAAACTTGAGCGCCACGCAAAGAGAATTAAGTATATTCAGCAAATGCTCATTCTGTTCTTGCAGTTTATTAAGCTGCTTGCGCATTACTTCAATCTCTTCGGTCTCGGTGTTCCTGCCGCCTTCTGCATAGAACTTGACCGCCTGTTCCACGACATTACTCTTTGTCGTGTCCATTTCTCTGGCGAGGTCGGTAATCAAAAGGTCGGTACTCGGTGTAAGCCGCGTTGTAAACTTAATCTTGTTGTTCATATTTTGTTCACTCCTTTGCACTTTGTAAGGGTATGAGACTCGGTGAATTTCTAAAGAGCATAAAGCATTTTCCACACACTTTTGTAGAAGCTCGGAAAATCCGAGCTTTTCTTTCCGAGGAAACTCCACACTTTTGCGTTTGTGCCGTACAAATGACGTGCGCTTGCTGTACATTTGCCATAATTTCGACTTGAAAATTCTTTGCGTGTCGTACAGTTGCCGTACGCCTTGCCGTACGATTGACATACGCTCGTTCACATTTTGTTCATCAAATTTTCTTGTGTACTAACTGATATATAAGGCAAGGAAGAATTGTATTCCCACGCACACAAAAATGTGTGATTACCCTGCTGTGGTAGTAATCAAATTACCATTCAGCTGATATTTGCTCTATAATTTCGAGGAGTTCATTTCTTGCTTCAGCAGTTTCTTTAAAATCAGCCATTGATACTATATAACTAAGGCAACGATAGGTTATTGGATACCTGGACAAAAATATCCAGTTATCGATTATGACCTCTAAATAGTATTTAAGACACATCTCTTTGGGATTCTCGCATGTAATATTGTAAAGTGTTCTTGCCCATTGAGCCT
>CAMYUO010000096.1 GCA_947302065.1 uncultured Clostridia bacterium
CGTCGTCCTTTTTCTTTATTGCGCTGCCAAATCCGAGCGAAGAGCTTTCAGTTCTCTTCTGGATCAGCTTTTCGAGTCCGTCAAAAGCACCGCCGCAGATGAACAGGATATTCTTTGTATCCACCTGAATGAACTCCTGATGCGGATGCTTTCTGCCGCCCTGCGGAGGAACGTTTGAAACGGTACCCTCGACGATCTTCAGCAGTGCCTGCTGAACGCCCTCACCGCTTACATCACGGGTGATAGAGGTGTTCTCGGACTTTCTGGAGATCTTATCTATCTCATCGATATAGATGATGCCCTGCTGAGCAGCCTCAACATTATAGTCAGCTGCTTGGATAAGTCTTCAGCACGTTTTCAACGTCATCACCGACATATCCTGCCTCGGTCAGCGTTGTTGCGTCTGCGATCGCAAACGGCACATTGAGCAGCCTTGCAAGTGTCTGTGCAAGCAACGTTTTGCCTGTACCCGTAGGACCGAGCAGCAGCACGTTGCTCTTTTGGATCTCGACATCGTCATCATCAGTCAGCGAAAGGATACGCTTGTAGTGGTTATACACCGCAACAGACAGCGCTATCTTTGCATCGTCCTGTCCGATAACGTACTGGTCGAGCACAGCCTTGATCTGTGATGGCTTTTTCAGGTCGATAAGACCGAATCTCTCACCGCCGCTGTTCTTCTTGCTCTTGCCCTTAGAGGTGACCGGCACGCCGCCGTTCTGCTCAACGAGCAGGTCATAGCAGTAGAGCACACATTCATCACATATATGAGTATTTCCTGCGGAAAACATACTCGTGACTCTATTCTCGGGCTTTCCGCAGAAACAACACTTCTTAGGATTTTCGTTTGCCATATTGTTTCCCATACCTTTCCGATATAGTCTTGCTTATCTCTTTGCGATAACCTTGTCTATGAGTCCGTACTCCATAGCCTGCTGTGCGGTCATATAGTTATCACGCTCGGTGTCGATATTGATCTGCTCGATAGGCTTACCGGTATTCTCGGCAAGTATCCTGTTGAGTTTTTCTCTTGTAGCGACCATATGATCGGAGTGTATCTTGATATCGGTGCACTGACCGGAAAGTCCGCCGCCTGCGATAAGAGGCTGGTGAATGAGTATCTCGCTGTTAGGCAGAGCAAATCTCTTGCCCTTTGCACCGCTTGAAAGCAGGAACGCACCCATAGATGCTGCCATACCTACGCAGATGGTAGAAACGTCGCACTTGATGTACTGCATCGTATCGTAGATAGCCATACCCGCTGAAATAGATCCTCCCGGGCTGTTGATATAAAGGTCGATGTCCTTATCGGGATCCTGTCCCTCAAGGTAGAGAAGCTGTGCCACAACAACGCTTGCAACTGCGTCGTCGATCGCATCGCACAGCATTATGATCCTGTCGTTGAGAAGTCTTGAAAAGATATCGTAGCTTCTTTCTCCGCGGCTGGTCTGCTCGACTACATAAGGTATCAATGCCATAATAATTGCCTCCTGTCAATGCTTTGCTTTATTTTGCGTTTTTTCGCAATTGTTTAAAATAAGTCAGTACCCCCGTTGTATAAACGGGGGAACTTTATGTAATATTACTTGATAACTGCGCTGTTCTTAACGATCTCAACAGCCTTGCCGACTGCAATGTCCTTCTTGACATCTTCCTCGTTGATGTACTGCTTAACCTCTTCGATCTTCATCTTGTACTGATCTGCGATCTTCTGGATCTCTGCAGCAGCCTCGTCGTCGGTAACCTCAACGTTCTCGAGCTGTGCGATCTTTTCAAGTGCAAGTCTGAGCTTTACCTGCTTTTCAGCCTGCTCCTGATATGCCTTCTTCACGCTGTCGATATCCTGACCTGTGAACTTGCAGTACATTTCCATTGTGATGCCCTGAGGTGCAAGTCTCTGCTGCAGCTCAGCCATCATCTCGTTAACTCTGTTATCGAACATAACCTGTGGGATCTCAGCTGTCATATTCTCGATGACCTTATCAAGGATCTTGCCCTCGACCTCGTCATCAGCGTGCTTCTCAGCATGCTCCTCAAGCTTCTTTCTTACGTCAGCCTTATACTCGTCAACAGTTTCGAACTCAGTTGCGTCCTTGACCATCTCGTCGTCGAGCTCAGGAACTTCCTTCTTGCTGATGCCCTTGAGCTTGATCTTGAACACTACAGGAGCGCCCTTGAGATCCTCGACCTGATAATCCTCTGGGAATGTTACTTTGATGTCAAACTCCTCACCGATGTTGTGACCGGCAACCTGCTCTTCAAAACCCGGGATGAACTGACCGCTTCCAAGACCGAGAGTGAAGTCCTCTGCCTTGCCGCCCTCAAAAGCAACATCGTCCTTGAAGCCTTCGAAGTCGATAACAACGTCGTCGCCCATTTCAGCGGCTCTGTCGTCAACAGTGATAACTCTTGCATTCTTCTCTCTGAGAGCCTCTGTCTGCTTGTCAACGTCCTCGTCAGTTACAGTCTTGACCTCTTTTTCAACTTCTATACCCTTATAGTCCTTTACCTCGACCTCAGGCTTTGTGAAAACAGTAGCCTTGATCTTAACGCCTTCAGCCTTGGATACGTCTGTGACCTCAACCTCAGGTCTTGCAACGATCTCAAGACCCGACTCCTTAACAGCGGTGTCAACAGCCTCAGGATAAAGGATATTTACAGCCTGCTCGAAGAATACCTCTTCGCCGTACTCTCTTTCGATGAGCTTTCTCGGAGCCTTGCCCTTGCGGAAACCGGAGATCTGGATCTTGCCCTTTTCTCTCAAATAAGCCTTCTGGATAGCTTCCTCAAACTGCTCTGCGGAAACCTCGATCTCCAGCTCGTACTTATTAGTCTCGACATTGTTTGTTGCTTTTAAACTCATTTTAGATTCCTACATTACAATATATCTTATTCATTATACCACATAATCGCTGGATTTTCCAGCGTTTTTTTACGTTTTGTCGTTTTGCACAATTTTAGTAATGTCCATTGGGTCAAAATGCAAAAAATCGGCGGAAATAAGCTGATATGTTACGCCATCCCTTGTGCCGTTGATAGCATAATTGTGGGTATTTCCGTGCAGGTGACCGTAGAAGCAATACCTGATGTTATATTTATGCAAAACTGCAAGCATATCAAGGTTCTCGGTATTGGCATACAGCGGCGGATAATGCAGAAAGACCACTGGGTAAAGCCCTGCATCTACTGCGGACTTTATCGACAGGTCGAGCCTTATGACTTCCCTTGCGATGACCTTTGCATTTGCAGGCTCGCTGCCGTCGTTTATCCAGCCTCTTGTGCCGCATATCGCAGTATCGCCTATGCGGTAACAGTCATTCTGCACAAGGTGCATACTATCAAAGCCGTTATCAGCCCAGAACTTTTCGACCTTGCTGCGTGTGCTCCACCAGAGGTCATGATTGCCTTTGAGAAAGACCTTTGTGCCATTGAGCTTTTGTATGAACTCAAAGTCCTTATAGGTATCCTCGAGCTTGAGCGCCCAGGAGATATCACCGGGGATTATGACAGTATCATCCGGACTGACTTTAGCCTGCCAGTTGTCGTGCAGCCTGCTGACGTAGTTATCCCAGCCGCCGAAGATATCCATAGGCTTATCTGCGCCGAGCGGAAGGTGCAGGTCTGCAATTGCAAAAACACTCATTCGTGTCACCTCGGAAGTTTTATAGATAATCTGCAAATCATTGCACATAATAATCCTTGCAGGACATCTGCAAAAAGGAGTGACATAAAATGGACAAGCATAACTCGCACGGCATCAGCTGTGATGTTTCAAGCTGAGTTTACAACAGAGACTGCTGTGAGTGCAACGCAGACAGCATCAAGGTCTGCTGCACCTGCAAAGACCCTAACTGCTGTGATGAAACACAGTGCAAGACTTTCAGGGCAAAGGGATAAATATCTGCCGTGAAAGTGACCGCCTGAACAAGTCAGGCGGTTACATAGCGATATCAGATGCCGAGTGTGCCGAAAACGAAGTCCTTCATTTCGGTCTTGTCGATGACCTTGTCGAAGCGAACGCTCTTTGTCTTGAGCGCTGCGAGCGACTGCGGAACAGGCAGCTTGGAAGCCTGTGCAAGCTCGTCAACGAGGTCGAACTCGTCCTTGTTCGTATCCTTGCCAATAGCGGAGAGGACAGAACCTGAGAACTTATAAGGGCTTGCGGTAGATGCGATCACCGTCTTTGTCTTGTCGCCTGTTGCCTTTACGTAGTCCTCATAAACCTTTACTGCAACAGCTGTATGTGTGTCGCAGGTATAGGAGAATTTCTCATAGTATTCCTTGATAGTTGCCTTTGTCTGCTCATCATCGCAGAAGCCTGCATAGAACTCATCAAACAGTGCTTTCTTGACCTGCTCGCTGACCTCATACTTACCTGCGCTTGCAAGTGCGCCGAACCACTCTCTTATCTGTGCGTCATTCTCGCCGCAGAGCATATAGAGAAGTCTTTCGAGGTTAGATGAGATAAGGATATCCATTGATGGTGAGATGGTTGCGTGGAAAGCTCTGTTTCTGTCATAGATACCTGTTGTGAGGAAATCTGTCAGAACGTTGTTTGCATTTGATGCGCAGATGAGCTTATTGATAGGCACGCCCATATGCTTAGCATAGTAAGCGGCAAGGATGTTGCCGAAGTTTCCTGTCGGAACGACGATGTTGATCTTTTCGCCCTCAGCGATCTCGCCGTCTGCGAGCAGCTGAGCGTAAACAGACACATAATAAACGATCTGCGGTGAAAGTCTTCCCCAGTTGATAGAGTTTGCAGAGGAGAACATATAGCCGTTCTCGTCGAGTCTGTTCTTTATCTCGTCATTTGTGAAGATAGCCTTTACGCCGTTCTGAGCGTCGTCAAAGTTGCCCTTGATAGCGCACACGCCTACGTTTGCACCCTCCTGTGTGGTCATCTGCTTTTTCTGCATTGCAGAAACGCCGTTATCGGGATAGAACACGAGGATAGATGTGCCCTCAACGTCCTTGAAGCCTTCGAGCGCTGCCTTTCCTGTATCGCCCGATGTAGCAACGAGGATAACTACCTTCTTATCGAGGTTTATCTTCTTGGTCGCTGTTGTGAGCAGATAAGGCAGGATCTGCAGAGCCATATCCTTGAATGCACAGGTAGGACCGTGCCACAGCTCAAGCATATATGTGCCGTCGAAGAGATGTGCGATCTCTGCGATGTTGTCACTGTCAAAGCTCTTGGTGTTATATGCACCGTCAACGCAGTAAGCTATCTCAGCCTCTGTGTAATCGGTGAGGAACTTGCCGAAAACAAACTTAGCTCTCTCACGGTAGTCCATAGCGCCGAGCTTTTTGATGTCCTCCATAGAAACAGATGGTATCTCGCTCGGAACGAAAAGACCTCCGTCAACAGAAATTCCCTGTGCGATAGCCTGTGCAGACGATACGTTCACCGAACTGTCTCTTGTGCTCTTGTAATACATAACCATACGACCTTTCCTTACTAATTGCTGCCGTCGAACGCATCCACATAGTATTTCAGATGCGTGACGGTTTTATCCGAGACTGTTACAACTGCCACATCAAAGCGGCACTGCTCACAGTCACTTTTGACTTCATCAATAAATCTTTGCGCAGCGGCGACTATACGCTTTTTCTTTGTCGGCGTGATAGCCTGCTCGCCCTCTTCGAGCGGTGACGGCTGTCGGGTCTTGACCTCGACAAAGCATGTCATGCTGCCTTTTCTTGCGATGATATCTATCTCTCCGCCGCGCACGGTATAGTTGCGCCTGAGTATCTCATAACCGTGGCGCAGGAGAAAATCCGCAGTTGCCTGCTCGCCGATATCACCTATTTTTCTGCTGTTCTTCTGATAATTTTGCATAATACTTTTTCAAAAAGCTTTGTCTGTGGATCGGGCTTGCGCCGAACTCATCTATCATCTGATAATGCAGCTTAGTACCGTAGCCCTTATGCTTTTCAAACTTATACTGCGGATACTTTTGTGCCATTTCAAGCATATATCTGTCCCTTGCGACCTTTGCAAGAATCGACGCTGCTGCTATGCACTGCGACTTTGCATCGCCGCCGACTATCGCTGTTGCCAGCGTGTCAAGCTCAGGAGTTTTGTTGCCGTCGATAAGGCAGATATCGGGCTTTACGGGTAAGTCCTCAACCGCCCTTTTCATTGCGAGCATCGCACTTTGCAGGATATTGATGCTCTCTATCTCCTCAACGGTCGCCGTCTTTATCGACCAGTAGAGTGCTTTTTCCTTTATCTCGTCGAACAGCTTTTCACGCTTTTTTTCGGTGAGCTTTTTGCTGTCATTTATACCCTCGATGACTGTGCCTTTTTCAAACACGACTGCTGCGGCGAAAACGTCGCCTGCGAGCGGTCCTCTGCCGGCTTCATCACAGCCGCAGACTATATCAAATTTAGTTCTGTACTGCTCGTCAAACTCTGCAAGTGTCATTTTCTCACTTCCCTGTCAGGAATCTTTGCCGGTTTCGTATCTGCTCTCGCCCCACCAGTTCGGCATCAGCTCGCCCAGTATCTGCATATTGCGGTTTTCCTTTGAAAGCTGCATAAGGAACTCTCTGCAGGCACCGCAGGGCATCCCGCTGCCGGTGACTTTATCGGTCGGCGGTGTATCACGAAATGCGATAAGCCTTTTTATCACGGTCTGACCGCTGTTGACATACATATTGAGTGCTGCGACTCTTTCAGCGCACAACGCCATAACGCCGCTGCAGCTCTCGATGCAAAAGCCTGTGAATATCTCGCCGTTTTCACTTTCGATCGCACAGACAACGTGGTGTGCATACACAAAAGGTGAAACATCCTGCGGGTCATACTGAGCTTTTGCTTTTTCATAAAGCTTTTCCCATATATCCATTTTGTTCTCCCCTGAATTTATCTCTACTTGGGCTGTTCAAGAGTCATTCTGCCTATCTTTCCGCTGCGGTACTCGTCGAGCACGGTAT
>CAMYUO010000097.1 GCA_947302065.1 uncultured Clostridia bacterium
ACATTGAAGGACGGATTCCTGCCTGCAAATACCCTCGCAGGCACGAACAATATGCAGATATTTGTCTGCGGAAATGACGAGCAGATACTGCTCTGCTCACGCCTTGACAATCTCGGCAAAGGCGCATCCGGCGCAGCAGTCCAGTGCATGAACATCATGCTCGGCATCGACGAAACAACAGGCTTGGAATAACAATTACTATTTTAAATCATATCCCCGAAGGGGTTTGGACGGGCGCAAATTTGCGGAAAGCCCCCAAAATCATTGACCGAAACATAGATAAGGTCTATATGAACTTAAAGAAAAAGAGAGATTACAGGAGAGAACAAAATGACAACATATCGCACAATGGATATTTCCGACTACGAACAGGTGTATGAACTATGGCTGTCCTGTGCGGGAATGGGACTGAATAATCTGGACGATTCAAAAGAGGGTATAAAAAGATTCCTCGACAGGAATCCTCAGACCTGCTTTGTAGCACTCGAGGAACAGACGGTCGCAGGCGTAATAATCGCAGGACACGACGGCAGACGAGGTTACATCTACCACACTGCCGTTCATCCGCAGCACAGGCATAAGGGCATAGCCTCAAAGCTTGTGGACGAAGCGCTGAAAGCATTGAAAGCGCAGGGCATCAACAAGACTGCCCTGGTCGTGTTTTCAAGAAATGCAGACGGCAACGCATTCTGGGAGAATGTCGGCTTCACAGAACGCACTGACCTGGTTTACAGAAACAAGGCAATTACCGAAATGATCAGAATAGACACATAAACACGGCGCTCTGAGCCGCCGATAAAATACATTCAGAGGTGTAAAAAATGAGTAAAGAAATCACCAAGATCGAATTTGAAGGATTTAAATATATCGAGGGCGGCGTCTGTGACGCACAGGGCTTCAAGGCGAACGGTCTGTACTGCGGCATCAAAGACCCGCACGCAGCACCCGACGGCAACGAAAGCCCGATAGATAATATGAAAAACGACCTGTGCCTTGTAACATCCGATACGATGTGCAATGCCGCAGCCGTTTTCACACAGAACAAAGTCAAGGGCGCACCCGTTACCGTCTCGCAGAAAAATCTCAAAGCAACAGGCGGCAAAGCGCAGGCGTTTATCCTCAATTCCAAAAACGCCAATACCTGCAACGCCGACGGCGAGCAGAAAGCTTTCAGAATGTGCGAGCTCGTTGCCGATAAAATGAACATCAAGCCCGAGCAGGTGCTCGTCGCTCAGACAGGCGTTATCGGTCAGGTGTTCCCTATCGAGCCTGTCGAGAGAAAGTTCGATGAGCTTTTCGCAGGACTTGGATATGACAAGAACCTCAAAGCAGCCACTGCGATAATGACCACCGACACGGTGAAAAAAGAAGTCGCTGTCGAGTTCACCCTCGGCGGAAAGACCTGTCACCTCGGCGGTATGGGCAAAGGCAGCGGAATGATACATCCGAATATGGCGACCACCCTCAACGTCGTAACGACCGACTGTGCAGTGAGCGCCGAAATGATACAGAAAGCCCTTAACGAGAACGTAAAGATAACCTACAACTGCCTTTCAGTCGACGGCGACCAGTCCACGAACGATACCCTCGCCGTTATGGCAAACGGTCTTGCAGGCAACGCCGAGATAACTGCCGAGGGCGAGGACTTTGAAGTCTTCAAAAAAGCTCTCTACATCGTTATGATGAATATAACCAAGATGCTCGCCAAGGACGGCGAGGGCGCAACAAAGCTGCTCGAATGCAGCGTGTCCGGCGCAAAAGATCAGGATACCGCAATAGTTATCGCAAAGAGCGTTATCTGCTCACCGCTTTTCAAATGCGCAATGTTCGGCGCAGATGCAAACTGGGGACGTGTCCTCTGCGCAATCGGCTACGCAGATGCAGAGTTTGATATCAATAAAGTCGATGTCAAGCTTTGCTCAAAAGCAGGCGAGGTTCACGTCTGCGAGAACGGAGCAGGCGTTGAGTTCTCGGAAGAGATCGCAAAGAAAGTCCTGCTCGAAGACGAGATACAGATAATCGTCAGCGTCGGTGACGGCAGCGGCACAGCGACCGCCTACGGCTGCGACCTGACATATGACTATGTTAAGATAAACGGAGATTACAGAAGCTGATAAACAGCAGTATTACAACAGACAGATATAGTGCCTGCGAGGCATGAAATACGAAGACAGGCTGTGTGCAATACTCGATCATACGATACAGACAGCAGCACCTCAGCAGACTGTATATAGCAGCAGAAAAAAGAACAAAAGAAAACTATGGGGAGGAAACAGTATGTATTACAAGAATTACGGCATCAACGGCGAACTCGAAAAAAGATTCAACGCACCGCTGAACACGAATGTCAGCCTCGAAGAGAACCAGAGGATAATCAAACTCTACCGTGCCTACCTCGAGGAAGACGAGGAGATAATGTTTGAGTGTGCAGGTGAAGTGCCAAAGCAGAAACGCAAGCATACCAAGATACTAAAACACTATTTTGACCTGCGCTCATTGCTCATGGGTCTGCTCATCATCATCGCAGTCGTTGTCCTTTTCATCATGTGGCTCAACGATGTATCAAGAACAATCCTCATCGTACTCGCACTCGCTTTCCCGTTCGTCTATGCGACCATCATTCTCACCTACCGCAGAATGACCGAGGAAAGTCCCGACCTTGAAGCGATAGGCAGGATAAAATATCTCATCACCAATAAGCGCATCATCGCCCGCCACCGTGAAGATGTCAACATCACCGATATCGAGCGCATCATCTATGTCCTTCCCGAAAAAAGAGGCGCAAGCATCGGCAACGTCATCTTTGCCACCGACGAGCCTGATTTCCCCGTTATCTTCGGCGGCGCTTATCAGCATACGGGCATCTATATGACCAGAGATTATTCCACAGCCTTTGAGATAATAAGAACACTTATCATGGACAGAGACAGACGCAACGAGTTCATCAGAGAAAACAGCGAAGGCCACGGCGAGCTTGTGACCGCCTCCGGTCCTATCAGAAAATTCCAAAGGACCATAGTCACCGATTACGGCGAGGGTCTGCATAAACAGAAAGTCAATGCGGAAATGGACGAGCTTGAGCTTCCCAACCAACAAACGCTGGACGCTCTGCTCGCCACCGATGAAGAATATAAAGAAGACAGTGAGGAGTAAGTAAAAATGGAACTGAAAAACAATATGCGCTCGCAGGTGCTCATCGACGCCCTGCCCTATATCCAGAAATACCACGACAAGATAGTCGTTGTAAAGTACGGCGGCAACGCAATGACCAATAACGAGCTGAAAGATGCCGTTATGAACGACATCGTGCTTCTGAGCATGGTCGGCATCAAGGTAGTGCTCGTTCACGGCGGCGGACCTGAGATAAACGCAATGCTCAAAAGGGTCGGCAAGGAAAGCAAGTTCATCGGCGGACTGAGATATACCGACGAAGAAACTATCGACATCGTCAAAATGGTGCTGTGCGGCAAGGTCAATAAAGAGCTGGTAAGCTCGCTTCAGATGCACGGCGGCAAAGCACTCGGTCTGTGCGGCTGCGACGGTCAGATGATAGTTGCGCAAAAGCTCATGGGCGACGTTGACCTTGGCTATGTCGGCGACATCAAAAAAGTCACCACCAAGCCTATCCTCGATGCACTCAATAACGGCTACGTTCCGATAATCTCCACCGTCGGCATCGGCGAGGACGGACACAGCTATAATATCAACGCAGATACCGCAGCTTCAAGAATCGCTGCCTGCCTGCGTGCAGAAAATCTTATCCTTATGACCGATATCGTCGGTCTGCTTGAGGATAAGGACGACGACACCACACTTATCCCGACCGTCAGCGTCAGCGAAGTGCCTTACCTCAAAAACAAGGGCATCATCAGCGGCGGCATGATACCGAAGATAGACTGCTGCGTGGAGGCTGTCAGACGAGGCGTCAAGAAGACAGTTATCATCGACGGCAGGATACCGCACTCGATACTCATCGAGCTGCTCACCAACGAAGGTATTGGCACACAGTTCATCTGATAAAACACGCCTATGGACGAAAAGACAAAAAAGACCGCCTTAAAGATAACAACGATAATCACCATCAGCTGCCTGTTCATAGCAGTCGGCATCGGCTTGCTCGCACGCTTTGTCAATGTCAGTAACGTCTTTTACTACATAATCGGCTATGTCGCACTCATCTCGATGCTGACCGATGCCTGCATACGAAAGCGCAGGCTCGCAAGATTTTTTATGGTCATCATCTACGGTGCGTTCATCGCAGCTTTGACGGTGTTTATCTTTTTCAGCGGCTGATAAAAAACAGCGCTGTCACAGAGGAAAATATTATGAACGCAAAGCTTGAATACTGCGGGAACTATCTTGAATTAGCCAATTTCAAATACTATCCCGAAGAAGAAAACAGCGGCAACCCCTACAACACCAGCTTTGATGTTAAGGTCGTCTCGGACGGATATTCGGGTCATTCGCAGTATTGGGAATACGACCACCGCGAACTTGCAGGCTTTATCAGTCAGCTTGAAGAGCTTGCCGCAGGAAAAATAAACGAGGTAGTTTTTCAGGAAATAGGCACAGGTCAGAGGATATTCTTCAAGGGCGACGGTCAGGGACATATCACCGTCTCGGGTACTATCAGTTCCGACGGGGTGCATCCGCAGTCGCTGAGCTTTGAGTTCGTCACCGACCAGACAGTATATACAGATTTTATAAAGCAGCTGCAAATGCTTTAATATCAGGAGGAAAGTAAAATGGATACCATAGAAAAATTCAACCAGCACGTTATGGGGACGTACGGTCGTCTCGATATCGTGCTTGATAAGGGCAGCGAACAGACTGCCACCGCCGAGGACGGCAAGGAGTATATCGACTTCGGCTCGGGCATCGGCACAAACAGCCTCGGCTACTGCGACGAGCAGTGGGCTGATGCGATAAGCGCACAGGCGCACGCTATACAGCATACATCAAATTACTACTACACCAAAATTCAGGCTGATTTCGCCGCAAAGCTGTGCGAGCAGACAGGCTATAACAAAGTCTTTTTCGGCAACTCGGGCGCAGAAGCTAACGAGTGCGCAATAAAGCTCGCAAGAAAATACAGCTTTGATAAGTACGGCAAGGACGCCGGGAGGAATATCATCATCACCCTCGTCAACTCCTTCCACGGCAGAACTCTCGCTACGCTCTCTGCAACAGGTCAGGACGTTTTCCATAACTACTTTTTCCCGTTCCTGCCGGGCTTTGTGAACGTCGAGGCTAACAACATAAGCGACCTCAAAGCAAAGCTTGCCGAAAACAAAGGCAAGGTCTGCGCAGTAATGTTCGAGTTCGTTCAGGGCGAGGGCGGCGTTTGTCCGCTCACTCAGGAGTTTGTCGATGCAATATTTGAAGAGTGCGCAAAGGACGATATCCTCACCATTGCCGACGAAGTACAGACAGGTATCGGCAGAACAGGCGCTCTGCTCACCTCAAAGCTCTTCGGCGTAAAACCGAACATCACCACGCTCGCAAAGGGTCTCGCAGGCGGCGTTCCGATAGGTGCCTGCCTCGCTGACGAAAAGTGCTGCGATGTGCTGACAAAGAGCACCCACGGCTCAACATTCGGCGGCAACCCGCTTGCGTGCGCAGGCGGCTCGGTCGTTATCGACAGAGTTTCTGACCCACAGTTTATTGCTGAAATTAACCGCAAAGCACAGCTCTTCCGTGACAAGCTCGCAGAGATAGATGAGGTCGAGGGCGTTGACGGACTCGGTCTTATGATAGGTGTACGCCTTAAAACAAAAAAAGCAGCCGATATCCTCGCCAAGTGTGCCGATAACGGTCTGCTGATACTCACCGCAAAGAATAAGCTGCGTTTCCTGCCGCCGCTGAACATCAGCGACGAGAACATCGAAAAGGGAATGCAGATACTCAAAAATATATTAGACAACTAACAGGAGGAAAATTAAAATGAACCATTTACTCAAACTGCTCGATCTGTCCAAGGAAGAGATAATCGACATACTCAACCTCGCAGACCAGCTCAAATACGAAAACAAAAACGGCATTGCACACCCGATACTCAAGGGCAAGACCCTCGGAATGATATTCCAGAAGTCCTCTACCCGTACCCGTGTTTCCTTTGAAACAGGTATGTACCAGCTCGGCGGTCAGGCACTTTTCCTCTCCAACCGTGACCTGCAAATCGGCAGGGGCGAGCCTGTTCAGGATACCGCCCGTGTGCTTTCACGCTACATCGACGGCATCATGATCCGTACCTTTGAGCAGAAAGAGGTCGAGGATCTTGCAAACTACGGCTCTATCCCGATAATCAACGGTCTGACCGATTTCTGTCATCCATGTCAGGTGCTTGCCGACCTTATGACTATCCGTGAGTTCAAGGGTCATTTTGAAAACCTCAAGATGTGCTATATCGGCGACGGCAACAACATGGCAAACTCCCTCATCGTCGGCGGTCTCAAAGTCGGCATGAAGGTTTCCGTAGCCTGCCCCAAGGACTATCAGCCCGCAGCCGAGGTGCTCGAGTTCGCAAAGGGCTACGGCGATATGTTCTCAATGACCGATGTTCCGCTTGAAGCTGCAAAGGGCGCAGACGTGCTCTTCACAGACGTCTGGACATCAATGGGTGAGGAAGCCGAGACAGAAAAGCGCAAGCTGGCTTTCAAGGGCTATCAGATAAATGACGAGATAATGGCAGCCGCAAACGAGGGCGCAATGGTACAACATTGCCTGCCTGCTCACCGTGAGGAAGAGATCACCGAAAAGGTGTTCGAGGCTCACGCAAACGAGATCTTTGAAGAGGCAGAGAACCGCCTCCACGCTCAGAAAGCCGTTATGGTCAAAGTAATGGGCAAATGATCTAATAATGTATTATTGAGGGGAACTCTTTTGGAAGAAGCCAAAAACGGAGAAGCTAAATTAGCTTCTCCGTGTGTCGAGTGT
>CAMYUO010000098.1 GCA_947302065.1 uncultured Clostridia bacterium
GCGCTGCCCGAGACCCGCCACCTTTTTTTGCGAGAAAAAGGTGGACGAAAAAACCTGTTATTATTGGTTTAGTGCTATAAATTACGATTTGAAATTATGAACTTTTTGCATAGCCGTTATTGATTATGCCCATAAACCCGCTGCAAAATCCCTTGCCTTCGTGTAAAAAGCAGAATTTTTGCAGGATTTGCATTTTTGACTTGCAAAATCGGCAGCTTTGCTGTACAATGTATTATTGGAAGATACTATGATGGAGGTTTACGCTATGGAGTTAACGAAAATGTCAAAGGCTGAGCTTGAAGCCTTTAAGAACGAGGCACAGGCAAAGTATGACGAGTACAAGGCAAGAGGTCTTGCGCTGAATATGGCAAGAGGAAAGCCGTCTGCCGAGCAGCTCGATCTTACAGAGGGTCTGCTGACAACTGTTGTAAAGTCCGAAGACTGCTTTGCAAGCGACGGAACAGACTGCCGCAACTATGGCGTGGTTGACGGTCTGCCCGAAACAAAGGCGCTGTTTACACCGATGCTTGATGTTACAAACGACCAGCTCATCATCGGCGGCGCATCGAGCCTTAACATGATGTATGACACGATGGCAAAATTCATGCTCTTTGGCGTAAGCAAAGACGCAAAGCCTTGGAAAGACCAGGGCAAGCTCAAGTGGCTGTGCCCATGCCCGGGTTATGACAGACACTTCCTCGTGACAGAGTCATTCGGCTTTGAGATGATAAATATCCCGATGAACGCTGACGGTCCGGATATGGATATGATAGAAAAGCTCGCCGCAGAGGACGAGAGCATCAAGGGCGTATGGTGCGTGCCGATGTACGGCAACCCGACAGGCATCACGTTCTCGGACGAGGTCGTTAAGCGCTTTGCAAACATGAAAACAAAGGCTGACGATTTCCGCATCTTCTGGGATAACGCTTACTGCGTGCATCACCTGTCCGATACTCCCGACGTTCTGCTCGACCTGCTCAAAGAGTGTGAAAAGGCAGGCAACCCCGACAGAGCTATCGAGTTCGCATCTACATCAAAGATAACATTTGCAGGTGCAGGTATCGCAATGATGGCATCGAGCAAGGCAAATGCAGACTATATCAGATCGCTGCTCACCGTGCAGACGATAGGTCCGGATAAGATCAATCAGCTGCGCCACGTTAAGTTCTTCAAGAACTTTGAGGGACTCAAGGAGCATATGAAAAAGCATCAGGCACTTCTCGCACCGAGATTTGCAGCTGTGCTCGACGGTCTTGAAAAAGAGGTCGCACCTTACGGCATCGGCAGCTGGACAAAGCCGAACGGCGGTTATTTCATCAGCTTTGATGCTCTCGACGGCTGCGCAAAGCGCATCGTTGAGCTTTGCAAAAATGCAGGCGTAGTGCTCACAGGCGCAGGTGCAACTTTCCCTTACAAGAAAGACCCGTGCGACAAGAACATAAGAATAGCACCGTCATATCCGCCTGTTGAGGAGCTCAAGCTTGCGGTTGAGATATTCACGACAGCTGTTAAGCTCGCAAGTGCAGAAAAACTGCTCGGCGCATGATCGCATAACAAATTCAAAGAGTCTGACTGATATGGTCAGGCTCTTTTTTGCTGATATTTCATTGACAAAGCGGTGCTTTTATGATACTATCTTATTAAATTCAAAATGGGGAGGGTCTTTATGAAGAAAACGAAAAACAAACTGCTCTCATTTGTCACGGCGTTTCTGCTGGTATTTACCTTTGTATCGCTGCTGCCCGAGGGCACGATAAAAGCGAGTGCGGCGACATCGTATAATCTGTACCTGTTTGACAAACAGGTAACGAGCGCAAACGCATCGGATATTCTCGGTGACGGTGCGGCAAGCTACGATGCGGGCAGCAAGACGCTGACGTTCAAAAAGGACATCAAGGGCGAAGGCACTATCCTACAAAACCAGATCAAGGGTCTGACTATAAAGACGACCAAGGCACTTACTCTTGAAAGTAAAAATGCTGCCGGTTTCGGACTCGCTAAAGATGCGACTATCAAAACGAACGGAAAGCTGACGCTCAAAGTCGCCACCTACTTTCTTGGTATATACTGCTCCTCGAAGGACACCAACAAACCGGTTATCACCATAAAGGATTCGGATCTCGAGACTAACTATATAAGCGGAAACAATAATGATTCGACACTCAATATTATCAACTCAAACATCAAGATCATCGGTGGTATGATAACCGGCTTCAACAAGGGCATACATCTCACCAACTGCTTTGTGAAAAAGCCTGAAAAAGTGGAGATATACTACGGTGAGATCTACACCAACCGAACAGCAAATTTAAGAGCGACAAATGTCGAGATCTGCAGGAGCAGACTCGCAGGCAAAAACAGATATGACACTGCCGCTGTTATCTCAAAGGCAAGCTATGACAAGGCTTCACACGTTATCCTTGCAAGCGGTGAGAGCTATGCAGATGCGCTTGCGGGCGTTGTGCTCGCCGGAAAGCTCGAAGCTCCTGTGCTGCTTACCAGAGCCAATACCCTGCCTGCTGAAACGCTTGCAGAGATAAAGAGACTCGGCGCAAAGAACATCACCATTCTCGGCGGCACGGGAGCAGTCAGCGAAAATATAGAGACGCTGCTTTCCTCAAACGGCTGCAATGTCAACAGGCTCGCAGGCACTTCACGATTCGGCACGGCAGCTGCTGTCGCAGATAGGATAAATACCGCACCGACCGTGCTGTTCTTCGTCTACGGACTTGACTACGCAGATGCGCTTTCCGTAAGCCCTGTTGCCTCGTCAATGGGTGCGCCGATAATCTACCTGAACAAAGACGGCAGTATGAATGCCGAAACAGCAAGCTATCTTGCAGCGCTGAAAAAGAAAGGCTGCGTCAGAACGGCTTATGTCATCGGCGGCGAGGGTGTTATCTCAAAAAATATGATGCAAAAGGCATCGGATTCGCTCGGTCTTATCGCCGGCAAACAGGTGGTAAGAGTGTCGGGTGCAAACAGATACGAGACCTGCATGAAGGTCAATGCAGCGTTTTTTGCCTCAGTTCCGAGCAATATGATTTGCGTGGCAACGGGGCTTGACTTCCCCGATGCGCTCGCAGGCGGCGTATTTGCTGCACAGCATGGCGCTATGCTTTTCCTCGTTAACGGCAAGGCAGCAAGCCTTACAGATAATCAGAAAGAATTCATCAAGGACAAATCACCAAACGGTATGGCTGTTTTTGGCGGCACGGGAGCAGTCTCCGACAAGACTGTTGAAAGCATAAATGCCGCATCATAACACATCACAAAGCAAAAACCGACCTTTTTACGAGGTCGGTTTTTTGTGTCTATTTCATTTCATCAACGAGTCTCTGCGCATTTGCGAATATCTTTTCGGGCTGTTCGCCGATAACGTATTCGCCGTTTTCATAAAGCACCTTTCCTGCGCACATCGTCAGGCGCACATTGCTCTTGCCGCCGCTGTAAACGATGTTCTTCGGGATATTGTTTATCGGCTGCATATTCGGCTTGTGCAGGTCGATAACGATAAGGTCTGCCTGCTTGCCCTCTGCGATAACGTCGCAATCGTCAAGATACATCGCCTTTGCGCCGCCGACTGTCGCTGCCTTGAGCACATCGAGTGCATCGAACGCAGCTGCGTCATTGTACTTTATGTTCTGCAAAACGCTCATCAGATACATCTCTCTGAACATATCCAGCGCATTGTTGCTCGCAGGGCCGTCCGTACCAAGCGCAACGTTTATGCCTGCATTGTGCATTGCCTTTATGTCGGCAATGCCGCTCGCAAGTTTCAGATTCGACGCAGGACAGTGCACCGCCGTTATTCCCCGCCGCTTGAAAATATCAATGTCCTGCTGCGACAGGTGTACGCAGTGATACTGCACACCGCCGAAGTCAAATGCTCCCACGCTCTCTAAAAGCTGAGTCGGGGTCATGCCGTAACGCTCTATGCAGCCTGCAACTTCCGATGCGGTCTCGGAATTGTGCGCCGACGTCGGAGTTCTGTATTTCCTTGCAAGTGCGCCGATGCCCTCGATAAGCTCCTTTGAACAGGTGTATTCGGCGTGCAGCCCGGGAATGTATTTCACAAACGGTCTGTCAGGCTTGTTGTATTTCACATAAGCGTCCTCTATCGCAGTTAACGCATTCGCATCGCCCGAATCAGCACTGCACATGATGCAGCGGAATCCCGACTCGGTGCAGGCGCTGACATAAGAATCAAGATAAAAATACATATCAAGTGCAGCCGTACAGCCCGACGACAGATATTCAAGTATCGC
The DNA here is from genome assembly GCA_947302065.1 of uncultured Clostridia bacterium. Taxonomy (GTDB): domain Bacteria; phylum Bacillota; class Clostridia; order Oscillospirales; family Ruminococcaceae; genus Hominimerdicola. The sequence goes on from CAMYUO010000098.1 coordinate 4,269, forward strand.
CAGCTTGGTGAACCAGTAAATGCGCTCGTCATCGAGCTTTGCTTCCATCGGGAAGATCTGCTGAGTCAGCCATTCGTGCAAAGGCAAACCGTCAGCGAATGAGCGCAGGAACGTCATCGCAGAGTGCGTGTGAGCATTCTTCAGGCTCGGCATGATAAGGTCGCCGCCGAGGTCTGTCTGACGTTCAAAAACAGCGTTTTCAAGCTGCTGTGCGGTCGGGACGCCGACAAATGCTATCTTGTCGCCGTCAACCCACACCTCTGCCTCTTCGGGCTTTATTTCGCCCTGCATCGTCAGCACCAATCCGTTGTAAAATCGTATCATATCGAGCCTCCATTCTGTATTATTATACTAATGTTTGAGTATATAGGGTGTATACTATTGGAGAAATTCTTCTGAAAAGAATTTTCTCTGAACTCTCTCGGAGTCTTAGTCATTTTCGGCAGTCGGGAGCAAAGCTCCCAACTGTCGAAAATCATTAAAAGGTTTCTGAAAGGGGTTTGGGGAAAACTCTTCTCCAAAAGAGTTCCCCTCAACCCTTTCAGTTAAAATCGAAAGGCGGGTAGTTTATGCCGTCCTCGGTGACGATAGCGGTGATAAGCCTTGCGGGAGTAACATCTGACGACGGATTATAGCACTTGACCGAGGCAGGTGCAACGGGCGACTTAAAATACGCCGTCTTTATCTCATCGGGGTCACGCTCCTCAACGGCTATCATCGAGCCGTCCTCGCAGGTGGGGTCGATAGTCGAGGTCGGGCAGAAAACATAAAACGGTATGCGGAAAGTCCTCGCAAGGATAGCAAGACCGTAAGTGCCGACCTTGTTTGCGGTGTCACCGTTTGCGGCAACACGGTCAGCGCCGACAAAGACCGCCTTTATCCTGCCCTCTTTCATCACCTGCGCAGCCATATTGTCGCAGATGAGCGTAGTATCTATGCCCGCATTTGAAAGCTCGTAAGCGGTCAGGCGTGAGCCTTGCAGCATCGGGCGTGTCTCGCAGACGTAAGCCTCAAATTTCATTCCTTTTTCGCTGCCGAGGATAAGCGGACCGAGCGCAGTTCCGTAGCGTGATGTCGCAAGTGCACCCGCATTGCAGTAGGTCAGTATGCCGTCGCCGTCGTTTATCAGCGAAAGACCGAAGTTTGCGATAGTCTCGCAGGTCGCAATGTTGTGCTCGTGTATCTCGACAGCCTCTTTGCGCAAAGCCTCAACGATGGTGTCAAAGCTGCGGCGCATATTGTTCGCAGCAGTTCTCTCCATGCGCTTGAGCGCCCATGTTAAGTCCACCGCCGACGGCATCGCCAGCGACAGATATTTTGCAAACTTGTGCAGCTGCTGATAAAAGCTTTCCTTGTCCTCGGACACCTGCGCAAAGACCTTTGCCTGAATGAACATCGCATATGCGGCAAAAATGCCTATGCACGGCGCACCCCGCACCTGCAGGTTCTTTATCGCCCCGTACATCTGCTCGGGACTTTCAAGGCGTATGTATGCGATATGGTCGGGCAAAAGAGTCTGGTCTATCGCAAGGATCGCCCTTGTGTCGTCTGTTAGCCTGACTGGATCGTTCACCTCATATTTCATTTCCCCTATATTCTCCTTCCATGACTTTTCTTTTTTGCAGCCGTTACCTCTTCTCCCTCACAAGTCTTTCGGGGTCAAGCAGCGAGATGCGCTTTTTGTTCTCGGTGATAAAGAACTTCACCGTGCCGTTCTCTATCGGCGAGCGTGCTATCATCTCGGGCGTGATGTCCTCAACATCGGATACCCTGTCGACCATTATCCCCGCCTGATGCGACCCTATCTCCACCACGATAACGCAGCTGCGCTCGGTATAATCAGGCGCAGGCAGCGACATCCTCAGCGCAAAATCTATCACAGGTATCGCTTTGCCGCGGTGGTTCATTATCCCCTTTATATACTCGGGAAGAGTCGGTACATAGGTTATCTCGGGTATCTCGATGATATCCGTCACGTCGGTTATCAGAAAGGCATAGAATTTGTTGTCTGCAAAAAATGACAGTATTTTTCCGCCGCTTTGCTCAAATTCGCTGTCACGCTCGGTAAAAGCCATTCATACCTCTCCTTTCCTATGCTTTTTCTTCCTTGATAAAGGGTCTGAGGATCTCCTAGATGTCAAGTGCTATCGTTATCGTTCCGTCACCGAGGATAGAGCATCCGCTCATTCCTGCCTCTTTCAGAGGATAATCCGAAAGCAGCGGCGAGAACGGCTTTACAACTATCTGCTGGTCGGATATGATGCTGTCCGCAAACAGCACAGCGCTCGTTTCGCCCTCCTTGCAGCAGAGCATTATGCCCTTTTCCACGTCGTGAACGTCGCTTTGCAAGCCGAAATGCTCGCTGAGCCTGATAAGCGGCAGACACTGTTCACGGAACATAACGAACTCGTTGCCGTCGGGGTCTAATATGTAGTTTTCCTGCTTGCAGGAGAACGCCTCCTGCACTGCGCTTATCGGCACGGACAGGCTGTTTTCGCCCACCTGCACGCTCAGCACGTCGATTATCGACAGCGACAGCGGTATGCGTATCGTGAACACCGAGCCGACACCGAATTCCGAGTCAACTATCAGCTTGCCGCCGACTTTCTCGATGTTCTTTTTTACAACGTCCATTCCCACGCCT
>CAMYUO010000099.1 GCA_947302065.1 uncultured Clostridia bacterium
CCTTATTGAACCGCACATAAGAAAACAGACAATGCCGAGGCTGGCACTGTCTGTTTTTTTATGCTATATTGGGTTTATCAGAGTTCTGCGATGACCTCGACTTCAACGAGGACGTCCTTGGGGAGCTCCTTAGCTGCGACGCAGCTTCTTGCCGGCTTAGATGTGAAATACTCGCCGTAGATGCCATTGAACGCTGCAAAGTCGGACATATTCTTCAAAAAGCACACTGTCTTGACAGCCTTTGAGATGTCGCTGCCTGCTGCTTCGAGCAGATTTTTGAGGTTCTTGCAGACCTGATGTGTCTGCTCCTCGATGGTAACTGCGTCAACGTTTCCTGTTGCCGGGTCGATAGCTATCTGACCTGATGTGAAAACGAGGTTTCCGACTACCTTTGCCTGTGAATAAGGTCCGATAGCGTCGGGTGCATTTTTTGTGTAGATCGTTTCTGCCATTTTAAACTACTCCTTTGTATTTGATTTGTATTTTTCATTCTGATCCCATATCCAATTACTCAGCATGACATCGCAAGCCTCACAGCCGCCATACACCTTGCTTTTCCAATTGTCTTTGAGCCACTGTGTGCTTATTGCTTTTACATTCTCTGCCTGCGCTTCTTTCGGAAGCACATATTCAAGGCTGCCCGAATGGTAGCCCGAGATACAGTAAAATGCAAAGTCGCTGCGGTCTGCTTTGCCTGCAAGGTACTGGCACAGCATAAAGTCGACAGGCTCTTTATCGAACGGGTACTCACCCGTGAAGGTGAACACTATGCCCGCACCAAGAAAAGGCTCGTCACACTCTGTAAGTCTGATTTTCATAATTACTTATTGACGATATTGAAGCCTTTGTCTTTAAGAGCTTTTCTTATCTGCTTGATATGAGCGTAGTCTCTTGTTTCAAGCACTATGCGCAGCAGGCAGTCGGTGATATCGCTGTCCTCGCTGGCTCTTTCGTGGTGGATAGAAACAACGTTTCCGCCGAGGTCGGAGATGATTGCCGAAACGCCTTTGAGCTGACCCGGCTTATCTTCGAGCTGGATAGTCATTGTATCGCTTCTGCCTGACTTGAGCAGACCTCTCTTGATGACTCTTGAAAGTATCGTAACGTCGATATTTCCGCCCGAAACGAGACAAACGACTTTCTTGCCCTTGATATCGGGAATCTTATTGAACATAACAGCTGCAACGGAAACAGCGCCTGCGCCCTCGGCGATGAGCTTCTGGTTCTCGATGAGGTGGAGGATAGCAGATGATACCTCGTCGTCGGTGACTGTTACCATGCCGTCAACGTACTTTGAGCAATACTCGAAAGTATTGACGCCAGGCTCTTTTACCTTGATGCCGTCGGCGATGGTGTGGACGTTATCGAGGCACTTTATCTTGCCCTCGGCGAGAGACTCGACCATTGACGGTGCGCCTGTTGCCTGAACGCCATAGACTCTGATGCTCGGGCGGAGCTGTTTGATAGCAAATGCGACTCCCGAGATAAGTCCGCCGCCGCCGACAGGGACAACGACAACGTCGCAGTCGGAGACCTCGTTGAGTATCTCAAGACCGATAGTGCCCTGACCTGCGATGACGTTTTCATCATCGAACGGGTGGACGAATGTATAGCCCTTTTCGTCACGCTGTCTGATAGCCTCGGCATAGGCGTCGTCATAGACACCGGGAACGAGGCATATCTCTGCGCCGTAGCTCTTTGTTGCCTCGACCTTGGAGATAGGTGCTCCGTCGGGCAGGCAGATAACAGACTTTATACCGCTTTTCTGCGCTGCAAGTGCAACGCCCTGTGCGTGATTTCCTGCAGAGCAGGCAACAACGCCGTGTGACTTCTCCTCCTCGGTGAGCTGGGAGATCTTATAGTAAGCACCTCTCACCTTGAATGAGCCTGTGATCTGAAGATTTTCTGTTTTCAGATAGGTCTGCACCTCGGGGTTTATCTGCGGTGCATAGATGCAGGCAGTTGGTCTGATGACCTCTTTGAGTACCTTTGATGCGTCAAAAACCTTGTCTAATGTCAGCATAGCTTTTCCCTCTTTTTTAGAATAATAAAAAATCTCCGCCCCTTTGCAGAGGCGAAGAGAAACTTACTCCGTGTTACCACTCTGATTGCACACGCCGCATAGCGACCTGTACCGCTCGTGCTCGTTAACGGTGAGTGACCGTGCCTGCTTACTTTTTATGTTCGGCAGACCGACTCGGGAATGATCCTGCAAAGGCTGTCCTTACGGCGTCGCACCGACCCGCCGCTCTCTGAAAGGATGTTGTCCTAAGCACCTTTTCCGTCAAAGTCTTTTTATGATATATATTCGATTCATCTCGGAGCAAAGCCCGATGTAAGCTCGCTTAATATCGGCTATATCATAGATTATAGCACCAGTATCCGCAATTGTCAAGCGCCGTGCGCATTTTTTCATTTTGGTATGACCTTTATCTGCATTATCTTTTCGTAAAGCTCTTTGCCCTTTTCGTAGGCGCTTGCGTTGTTATATGCTACCTCGTCGCCTGCGGCGAAAAATGCTGCACGCATTTCGTCGTTTTCAAGGAACGGATCCATGATGCCGATAGAGGAATCCTCCTGCATACGCTTGGTAGCGACCGACTGGATATCGCTGAGCATATCTCTCGAGGCGAGGACTTCCTGCGCCGATTTGCTAAGCGGCACGCCTTTTTCGGTGCCCTGAAGGATAGCCATATCCTCGCTGTTGAGCAGGTAATCGACCAGCTCGGCACATTTGCCCGGCTCTTTGGTATCAGCCTTGATGCAGTAAAGCGCCATAGGCCGCTTATACCAGCCGCAGTCTGTCAGGCTGTTGAGGCGAGGCGGTGTGCCCAGCGAGATGTTCGCAGAGCTTGCGTTCACGCCCGTGTTGCTGGAAAAATAGCTCTCGACCTCGGATATCCAGCAGGCGATGCCGGCGGCTTTGTTGTTATAAAAATCGGTATGGTTGAACTCGCCAGGTCGTGATGTGACATTGCAGTCGATGAGCTTTTTATAGAACTCGAGCATTACCTTGAATTCTTCTGCGGTATACTGCATTCTGCCCTGCTCGCTGAACATGGGTTTGCCCGTTTTCTGCTCGGTATAGGCAACGCAGGAGAACCACATTGATTTTTCGCTCATTTCCATTGCATATACGCCCTCTGACCTGAGCCTTTCGCCGAGCTTGAACAGGTCGTCCCACGTTTTCGGCTCGGAATAGCCGTAGCGTCTGAGGGTATCGGCGTTATAGAAGAAGTTTATCGAATTGAGCGAGGTGGGTATGCCTATGAGCTTGCCGTCGACCTCGCCGAGCTTCAACTGCTCTTCGGTATAATTATCAAGATGTATGGTATCTTTGAGCGAATACAGATCGTAGAACTCATATCCCTGCGAAGCATACTCGTGCAGCCAGCAATACTGCAGCTGCATTGTGTCGCTGACCATATCCGCTGCTATGTCGGTATCGAGCATTTTCTTATAGCCCGAAAGCTCACTGAATTTCGGCGTTATCTCGACGTTATGCTCCTTGCCGTATTTTTCGAGAGCCTCTATCGTATATCCGCTTCGCACGTCGTTTCCCCACCAGCTGAACGACAGCTTTGCGGTGGTATGGCGCTTATCGACGTTATACTGGTCGAGCAGCTCACAGCCCGAGAAGGACAGAGCCATTACGGCTGCGATAAGCACGCTCAAAATCTTTTTCTTAGCCACTGCTCTGCCTCCTTTGTGTGTCATTTCTTGTCCTTGTCGTCTGATGCGAGATCCTTGAAGAACCTGCACTTGCAGGCACGGGTCTGCGTGCTGTCCTCGAGGGCAGCCTTTGCGTTCTCATAGAGGGTATCGTAATCGTCGCTGTCGTCCGGGTAGATGGCTGCGCCTATTGCACAGCGTATCATGCCTCTTTCGTTTTCAAGCTCGAGCTTGTCAAGTTCCTCTTCGAGCTGGCGGATATTCGCTTTCATGCGGTCGTGGGCTTTGAAGAGGTTAAAGTCGGTGAAGTCTGCAAGCACGGCAAACTCGTTCTCTCCTGTTTTGCCGACGGTATTGTTCTTGCCGTACATTTCACGCAGCACGCCTGTGACCTTTACCATTGCTTCGTCAACGGCGTTCTCGCCGTAGTTCTCGCTGATAAGCTCGTAGTTTTTGATGCGAACGAGCATCAGCACCATAGTTGTGCCGTTGATACAGCTGTCTATCTTGCCGACGATGACGTTTTCAAGCGCTTCGTTCATGATAAGACCTGTGAGACGGTCGATGTTGTTTGTCGAATAGCCGCCGCGGTAGATGATATTATCGGGCATTCTCGCTGAGGAGAACAGCACGCCGATGAATGCGACAATCACAACTGCGGCGAGCAGGATAAGGCTGCAGTACATCATTATGCGCAGGTAGCGTGAGTTTCTGGCAGAAAAGTCGGAAACGGTGATAACGTGCCAGCTGTCGCCGCACTGTGCTGAACCTGCGGTATATTTGAGGGTGTCGATGACGACAGGCTCGCCGTCCTGCCACTCGTTTTTAAGTTTTCTGAGCGCTTCGTCGGAGACGTCGGTGCGGTTGACCGAGAAGATGACGTTTCCGCTGTCGTCGGTCATAAGAAAGCTGAGGTTATCGGCGCTCGGCTCAGGGAAGATCGTTTTCATCTCGCTTGTGAACATAGAGCTGACGGAAACCGTGCCTGCATTAATCGTCCTGACGAGATAGAGCCTTTCATAGTCGCCGTCGATACCTGTTATCCATGCGCTCTGTTTGTTTTTAAGATAGCCTCTGACCGTTTCGTACATATTTCCGCCGAAAAACTCGTTGGTAGACTTTGAGACTCTGCCGACAGTATGGTTATTGGCATAGAGGAAGAAAAAGTCGTTATAGTTATCTGCCGAGCTGAGCGACTCGAGGAAGTCGGCGATGTCCTTTTCTTTTTGCAGGGTCTCGTAGCTTCCGCCGTGGCTGTAGACCGATGCGTCATAGCTGACGATAGTTTTTCTCAGGAAAACTCGTGAAGAGATGTCCTCGAGCTTATGGAGCTTTGAGGCTGCGCCTCTGGCAAGCTGGTTATTCATCGCATAGACGTTGTCTCTGCTCTCCTCGGTATTCTGCTGCAATATCAGATAGTTGCCCAGCAGCATCGTGATGATAAACACAACGGTGATTATCAAGCCGCTGGCTATTGCTGTTCTGCGCCTTGCGGCAGCAACTTTACTGACTGCTTTTGCGCTTGTGTTTTTCATTTATACACCCCATATCAGCCGTCGAATTCAACGGTTATATTGCATATCTCGGCGTGTGTGCCCACACGCATGAACGGTCCGTACACGCCCACTCCCGATGTCACGATACTTGTCATATTGTCCTTTTTCAGTTCGCCGTATGGGTTTTCCCATATCATATGCACCGCAACGGTCAGCGGGAAGAACTGTCCGTCGTGGGTATGTCCGCTAAGGTCGAGGTCTGCGCCTGCGTCGGCGGTTTCCTGCAATTCGTCAGGTTCGTGGGCGATAACAAAGACAGGCTTTGACTTATCAAGGTCTTTGGTGAGGTCGTCTATCGAGGCTCTTGAGCCGTCATCGGTGCCGGGCTTGTCACGGTCACGTCTGCCGACGATATAGAACTTATTATCGACGAGGACGCTTTCGTCATAGAGGACTTTTATCCCGCAGGAATCGACGAAGTCCTGCATCTGCTCGGACAGTGCGGGAGACTCACCCCACGAGAATGTAAATCCCATTAATATTTTTTCCTCGATATCGTGGTTGCCCATCGTGGCATAGACGCCGTACTTGCTTTTGATGCGGTGGAACTGCTCTTTGATGCCGTCGGGGTCGTCGAGGCTGTCGTAGCTGTTATCGAAGATATCGCCTGCGATAACGACGAGGTCGGCGTCCTGCTCGTTTATGAGGTCGACCATTTTGGTCATATGGTGCACGCCTATCGAATAGCCGAGGTGAAGTCTGCGACGAGGACGATATTGAGCTTATCGGTATCCTCGCATTTTTTATTGACGCTTACGCTGTAATCGGTGACTCTGATATTGCGTGCGTTTATGCCGCCGTAGACACAGGTCAGCACGGCGCAGGCGGTGACTATCGAGCCGATAGTTACGGTTCCCCCGCGGGAAAAGAGCTTTGTATTTTTGAGCTTGGTATGCTTTGCGATGATACGCAGCAGTTCAAAGACTCCGACTGCGATAGCGCTGTAGATGAGCACACCCAGCCAATAGGTCGAGACACGTCTGACGATGACGGCGAAATCGCTTTTCGGCAGAAAGAACGCCAGTATCGGTGAAAGTGCCAATGCGATATACACCACGGTGAACGGTATTTTTACACGTTTCCACGCAAGCCTGTGGTTGCAGTGCTTGAGCCAGTGGAAAAAGCGAACGAGCATATATATAACTGCTGCAAGATACAGCGGAAATAAAAACAAGAATATCATTCCAAGATTCCTCCATACACAATCATTATACAATATTCGTCAAAAAAAATCAACCACATTGTATTGAACAAATACAATAATAACAGGTTTTTCGCCGAGCCTTTTCTCGTAAAAAAGGCTTGCGGGTCAAGGGCGGCGCCCTTGTCGCTGACCGCAGTCAGCGAAATCTCTTTGCCTCGCGCGCTCCGCATGGGGTGAATTGAAAAACAGTCCTGTGGACTGTTTTTCAAGAGGGGACTGCCCTGCAAGAGAGGGCGTCCCCTTACCCTGTGGTAACGTCGGCGTTCTCAATCCGCACGCGGAAGGGCGGATTGAATAGTATAAACGGGAAACCAAAATAAAAAAAGGAGTCTCGGTGTGAGACTCCTCTTTGGTGTATGATATTAAACCAACTTAATAATAGCCATTTCTGCAGCGTCGCCACGGCGTGGTCCGATCTTGATGATCTGTGTGTATCCGCCCTGACGTCCGTCGTATGACGGTGCGA
>CAMYUO010000100.1 GCA_947302065.1 uncultured Clostridia bacterium
GATTCAGCATCACCCACGACAGCAATAACCGTGTCCAGCTGTGCAGCAATGGCTATTACGTCACCTATATACCTTCGTCCGATGCAGATGCGCTCGGCAGCTTCGGCGCAACAACCGATCCCACCAATGAAGCAACATGGCTGTGGCTGCTCGATCAGGCTGACCTCACCGATGATGACTATATCACCTTCTCCGCAGACAGAGTCAGCGTTTCCGACATCCAAAACGGTGAAAAAGTCATCGTTTATATCAGAATTTGGAACGAGCAAGACCTGAAATATGATATCTATGCGGTCAATGCAAACGGAACACTTTACCCGTGCTATGCCTCGGGCGGTAAGATAATGTGGCTGGGTGACGGAACCAACTCATTGGAATGGGAGTTCACCGAGTATCTCGATGCGGTCACCAAACAGCCGAATTACTATTATGAGCTTTACAATCCGTACTCTGAAAAGTATATCGCTCCTCAGATGAACGGCAATCAGGTGCTTTCGGGCAGAACTATCGGCATAAATATGCCTGGAAGAAGAAACGGCGAGTTTTACAGTGAGATAATCGCTTGGGACGACTCAAGATATGCCTATATCGGACTGCGCCCGAATGAGAGCAAAACTGCGCTTGAGCCGTGCTCTGAATCGGTATCCTACCCGTTCTATTTTGCAAGACTTGAAGAACTCAATCAGAGTGACAGGCTGCATACCGTACCGACAGTCGATAATACCGTACACGGCATCACTATGAAGATGAAGGACTTTACGGGCACAAGCGGCGGATCCGGTGCAACACAGCAGAATGCGTACATCACAGATACATCATTCTTCACTGACAAAGCCAATAAGGGTCTGCTGTCCAACTATTTCCCAGAGGGAGAATACCCGACAGCAGTAAAAACGGATACAAGTATTGAAGAGCTGTACGAAGGCGCAGAAACGGTCAATCATCTGTTCCTTGAAAGCGTGTATAATTCAAGCGGATACTTTGAATATGACAGCACACAGAATTTTGCAACACTCGCAGCAACAAATGACGGTAATTTCACCGTATACCGTGAGCTTGGCTCTGTTGACGGCGAGGCAAAATCAACACTTGAGCACGGTCAGTTCTTCCCGTATAATACAATAGCACCGGGTGAGTATTCGACCAACAACCCGCTCAACCTTTACAATACCGACGCAAGAACGAATGACACATCACGCGGCAAACTCTCGGATGACGACCCGAGAAAGTATGAAAAGCTGTACACTGTCGGACACAAAGACGGTGCAAACGGACAGCAGAAGGTAAACTATTACTTCGGCATGGAAATGGAAGCCGAGTTTGTCCAGACCGTCAGCGGACTTGACGCATGGGGTCACGATATCATCTTTGAATTCAAGGGAGACGATGACTTCTGGCTCTATGTTGACGGCGAGCTTGTCATCGACCTCGGCGGTATCCACTCAGCACTTGACGGAAAGGTCAATTTCCGTACAGGCGAGGTCGAGGTGAACGGCACAAAGACGACCCTCAGAAAGATCTATGAAGACAACTTCAAAGCACGAGGCGTTGAAAACTACCAGCAAGAGCTGGACGAGATATTTGATACAAACGAAAACGGACAGTATATCTTCAAAGATTACACCAAGCATAAGATGCGTGTGTTCTATATGGAAAGAGGAGCAGGTGCTTCAAATCTGTATATGCGCTTTAATATCGCATCGGTAACACCGGGTCACGTTGTGGTCTCAAAATCATTGTCCGGCGAAGGCGCAAGCCTTATCGATAAGGATTTTGTCGAGTATCCGTTCCAGATCTATTACAGACTTCCCGACGGCGAAGGCGGTGCTCCCGGCGAAGAAAGACTTCTTGCAAATGATTACGAGCATATCGCAGTCACTTATCAGAACTCCAACCAGCCGGTGACCTTTGTAAAACGGTACCGACCGCCGGGCTTCACTGATGAAGAAGCGTATGAAAACATCTACTTCATCAACCCGTCAAAGAATGCCGAGATCGCATTCCCGGAGAACACTATCAGTTACAGGATAGTCGAATGTGCGGTGGACAGCTCGGTATACGGAAGCGTACTGATAAACGGTAATGCTGTTCCCGAAGAACAGATCACGCATAAAGGCAATCTGATAAGCTATTCTTCAAGAATAGGAACTTCCGAGGAAAGACCGAGTATTTCGTTCGATAATGTGGTAAATGCTAACGTCATCAAGGATCTGAAGGTGACCAAGCTTCTGCTCGACGAAAATGATCAGGAGATCACGGACGATCCGGCAACATTCAGCTTCAGGCTCTATGTTTCCTCTGTCGATCCCGACTCAAAGGAGATGCCGCTTGCAAATATGGCGAAATACTGCGTGCTCTCACCGAATAAAAAAGTGTGCAGATATGACTATGAAAACGCATGCTTTGCCGAAACGCAGTATGAGTTTGACCATGATTTCTATGACGACCTTAACAATAACAGACTCACCGATGTGCAATTCGATGATGTCATGTTCAGAACATCAGGCTTCGGTTCTATCTCGGGAATACCTTCGGGCTATACTATCTGTGTTCCCGGCATAACCGTCGGATCGGTGTTCAAGATCACAGAAGACGACAAAACAGGATACGGTCTTATGGGCTATGAACGTATCAACGGTTCAAAGACCAATGCTGACGGCACCGTTGAGGACATACCGTCTTACCTTCCGTACAACGATAACCCGTGGAATATGGGACGTGTCATAGCTGCGGAAGACCCTCAGCTGAATGTCATCAACAAAAAGGGCTATGGACTCAAGGTGAACAAAAAGTGGAGCGACCTTGATATCACAACATCCCACGCTCCGATCTATGTTGCTGTATATGTCAAGGGCGAGCTTCTTGAAAACTCCGTAAAACAGATCAAGTCGCCTGACACATCGGCATACTATTTCTGGACATCGCTCAAACCTTATGCGAACGGCAAAGCAAGAACAGATCTTGCAGATTATGAGGTCAGAGAGGTCACCATCAGCGCCGATTCACCCACGGTGGCACAGGACGGCACGGTCAGCGGCTATGGCACGGTCACACCGATCGAAAAGGGCGAAAGCCTCAGCATCACAGCCACTAGAACAAGCAATGCCACACCGCAGGGCGAAAGCAGCGATAAGGATTTCAACTATTTTGTTTCATATTCTCAGGGCAGGATAGAAGGCTCGTCAAGAACCGATACTATCACCAATACCCGAGAGAGCGGTATTGCGATAAGGCTGTTCAAATGGGATACCAACGAGCCGCTGCAGAACGGCAAGTTTACCCTGACCGACAGCTTGGGCAACAAAGTCGGAGAGTTCACGTCAAATGCCGATGGCATCGTTTCAATGCTTTACAGCTACGAACCCGACCAGATCTATACTCTGACGCAGACCTGCGCTCCGCAGGGCTATGTCGGACTGCAAAAGCCTGTGTGCTTCAAGGTAAATCCCGACGAGACAGTTTCGCTGTTTTACAGCGACGGCACAACACCGTGGGGTAAAAATGACAGGATAGATCTGCGGTGGGCAAACGGCAAGAAGGGAGAAAACGGCATCACAGCATTTGTCGATGTCTACAACAAGCAGTTCAATTTCAAGATAATGAAAATGGACAGCAAGGACAGCAACATCCTGCTCGGATCGGCACATTTCGCCGTATATAAACAGGCAAACACCACTATCAGCGGTTATGTCAAGAACAGAGATCCGATGGACGGATTTGAAGACCTTGTCACATATAACGGCGTGGTGGACATCTGCGGCGGCGACAGCGGCAGAGTCATCAATCCGGGCGAGAAAGGCGCTGTGTTCTTCCTGACAGAAACAAAAGCACCTTTCAACTATACCAAGCTCAATCAGGACATTATCTTCCGCATCTCACCTCTGGGAATTCCGTCACTGATAAGTGATTCGTATTCAGGAAGGCTCGTGGAAACCGATGACAGCTACATCTACACCCTCAGCGTCCCGAACACCAAGGCAGACCCGTCACTCAAAACGCTTACCATAAGCAAGCAGGTCAAGGGCGCTTTTGGCAATAAGAACCAGGAGTTTGACTTTACCGTCACCATTACGGGTGCAGGTGAAGGAGCAGGCTTTGTATGGGCAAAGAACGGAGAGCAGCAGGATCTGATGCCTCGCACAGGCGGCACATTCACTCTCAGACACAGTGATAAGGTCGAGATCTCGCTTCCGATCGGTGTCGAGGTCACCGTATCAGAGGAAAGCACAGATTATTCCCAGCAGATCGTCTTCAATGACGGCGAACCTGAGAATAAGTCTTCCACGACATTCACCTTTACTGACAGCACCGATATCGTTGTGATAAACACCCTTGAGGGCAGTGTCGCAACTGGCATAACACTTACGTTTGTTCGGTCGGCAACTCTTGCATTGCTGCCGATGATGATGATCGCAGCGTTTGTGTACCGCAGGAAAAAGCGGAAAAATGAAGCATAACCCCTGCAGTCTATATGTATCAAAAAAAGATCTCCCGAGCGACAAGAACGTCGCTTGAGAGATCTTTGTTGTTTTTCTGCGGCAATATCAGACCTTTTTCAAAGGTATCGCAATATAGTTTACCGTATCGGCAGGATCCTTTGCAGGCGGCAGATAGAATTCCAGCGAATAGTTGCCTGCCAGTTCGTAGCCCTGCAAAGCAGGCAGCCATTCCGACCAAATCTGCGTGTTGACGCTCTGCATGCTGTCGGGCATCGGACCTTTGCACATGAACAGCGCCCACAGTCCGCCCGGGACCTGATAAGTGCTGCAGCCCTGCGCAATGTCATTCCACGGCTCATACAGGTCGGCTATCCAGTAATCAAAGGTCTTTCCGTCCATGTCCGAGCATATGCCGAACGTTCCTTTCAAACCTTTCATATCCTTTGTCCACTCGTCCCAGAATTTCGGGATCTGCGTGTAGCTTGTCTCTGCATCGAATCTCTTTTTGATGCCAACGACCGTAAACGGTGCTTTTTCAACAATTTTGTAATCCAACATATTTCCGCCCTCCAATGTGATCTTGATATGAAGCGGAGCGAATGACCGCAGTTTTGCCCCGGAGTTTTTTGCCTGCGCAGGGGTCACGCCGTGAAAGCGCTGGAACGCTTTTGCAAAGCTGTCGGGAGAATCGTAGCCGTACTTCATGGCAATGTCTATTACCTTATGATCTGAGCAGGCAAGCTCCTGTGCAGCCAGCGTCATTCGCCGTGCACGGATATATTCGCCGACCGTCATACCGCACAAAGCTCCGAAGATACGCTGGTAATAGAACGATGACAGCGCAGCTTTCCTTGCAATATCCCCGATATCAGGTTCCTCCAGCAGATTTTGTTCAATGTAATCCAGAGACGCCTGAAATCCGTCTATCCAGTCTTTCATAATGGGTCACCTCATTCCGCTTTATCACATTGTATCACACCGATGTGGTTTTGTCCCGACTTTTTCTGCACTCTTTGTCGGGGTCGGTGCAGTTCTTTAAAAGAATTATACCAGAGCCTTTCATCAAAGTCAATCGGCAGTTGTTGCAAAAAAATGAGGCAAAGTTTTCACCTTGCCTCAGATAGAATTTATAACTGTGTTTGCTTGCCTGTATCGGTTATCATTTTCATGAACGCTTTGTTTTTGCGCAGCTGGCTGAACAGTATAACGCCCAGTATGCTCACGCACACAAATTCGCCCAGAGAAACGGTAGCCACCGACATCCAGTATGGTGCATCGAGAAGAAAATACAGTTCAGCTGCCACGATAAATCCGTTTGATACAACGGGGAACAGCGAGCATATTATCATTCTCGGCAAACTGTTTTCCTTGCGCAGCAGGTACATCGGTATCGCAGCGATAAGCGTTGCGGATGTTCCCACAAGGATATCCCATTTCATCGGGCTGAACAGATTTGCGATAAAGCATCCGACCGTCAGAGCGAAAATGTAGTCTTTGCTGAAGAAACAAAGCAGCATCAGCGCTTCGGCGATCCGAAACTGAATGTCATTGTAAGAAATAAATGACAGTGAGAGCGTCAGTACAACGTAAAGTGCCGCCACAACGCCTATCCTTGTGAGACGGCGGGCAGAAAAGTTTTCCACACTCAATTACTCCTTGTTTTTTTCGATAAGGGACATCACCCGTTATTAAAGTCACGGCAAACTAAGATGACCGCCGCCTATCAGGCGGCGGTCATAGTTCGTGATTATAATAGTGGTTTCCCCGGATACACTCTGCGCCGATCAGTAACCCATGCCCTGCGTGTTAGGCGGGTATAGCAGCTGATTGAGCATAGAGGCAAGCAGTTCAACATTTTTCTGATTTTGCTTTCTTGCGCCAAACTCCGTTCCGAGCTTAGGCTGGCTGACGATCGAAACGCCTGTCCTTCCGTCAGGGATAACACCCATCGCAACAGTGACCTGTTCGCCCCATGTCAGCATCGACATACCCTTGCTCAGATAGATCATATAGTTGTAGTTGTCGCAGTTCTCGATCTTGTAGCCGCACAGCTGTGCAGCACGGCATGCAGCGTTGAAAACATAGTTGAGTTCCACGTTGTAAGCCAGATCGATCCGACAGCTTTTATCAGAAAAAAGTCCCATTGTTTAAGCCTTGTTGATTGAACCGAAAAGCTCCATTTTCTCCTTAACAGTAGCCTTGATAGCCTCAAAGCCCGGTGCGAGAACCTTTCTTGGGTCAAAGCCCTTGCCCTGAAGATCCTTGCCCTCTTCGATGTACTTTCTTGTAGCAGCAGCGAATGAGAGCTGGCACTCTGTGTTAACGTTGATCTTAGCAACGCCGAGAGAGATAGCCTTCTTGATCATGTCAGCTGGGATACCTGTACCGCCGTGGAGAACCAATGGCATGTC
>CAMYUO010000101.1 GCA_947302065.1 uncultured Clostridia bacterium
TGCTGCCCTGCTTTAATATCTCAGGCTCATCGAGTTTTAGTTCCTGCATCGACGGCATAACGATGCCGTAGCCTGTCGCCTCCATTTCGTCTATCGCATTGGCATACTTTTCAAAGCGCTGTTTGACGCTGACAAGGTCCATTATCCTGCTCATCAGCTGGTTCTCGTCGGCGACATCGAGACCTGTTGCCTCGCCGATGACTTTGAAAAACAGCGACGGCATAAGCTCTGCCCTGACGACTGCACTGCCGCTGCCAAGGTCTATGTTTTCGGCGCAAGCCGATGTTATGTATTTGCACTCTGCTATGCGTTCGGCAAGAGATGTGATATCACGCAGAGTGCTGACAGATGCAGCCGCTTCTCTGATATGGTCAAAGACCTCTTGTTTTAGCCAATGACCTTTTTCGAGAGAGTTTATCCAGCCGGGCATTGAGATGCTTATCTCTTTTACGGGAAAAGCGTAGAGCACCTGTGTGAGAATGCGGCGGATATCTTCTTCGTCGAGGTCGATACAGCTGACGGGAAGCACGGGAGCGCCGTACTTTTCTGATAGTTCCTGTGCGAGTTTTATAACGCCGCTGTCGGTCGGGTCAAGGCTGTTGAGCAGAACGACAAAGGGCTTGTTGATGCTTTGCAGTTCATTTATGACACGCTGTTCGCACTCCTCGTATTCCTCTCTCGGCAGGTCGGTTATGCTGCCGTCGGTGGTGACGACAAGACCTATCGTTGAATGCTGAGTGATGACCTTTTCGGTACCGACCTCTGCTGCCATATTGAACGGCACAGGCTCATCGAACCACGGTGTATCGACCATTCTCGGCGCATCGTTTTCAATATAGCCTATCGCACTGGGGATTATATAGCCGACGCAGTCTATCATCCGCACATTGAAGCTCGCACCTCCGTCTATGGTGATATGAACTGCTTCCTCTGGAATGAACTTCGGCTCGGTGGTCATTATCGTTTTGCCTGCCGAAGACTGCGGCAGTTCGTCTATCGCTCTTTCCTTGCGAAAATCGCTTTCAATATTGGGTATGACGAACTGTTCCATAAATCTGTTTATAAAAGTGGATTTGCCTGTTCGCACAGGACCGACCACGCCTATGTAGATATCGCCGCCTGTTCTGTTTGCGATATCGGTATAAATATCTTGTGCCATAACATCAACCTCCTCAATTGGTCAGCGGGATAAGCAGCATACCGCAGTTCAGGGCGCTGTCGTCTGTCAGCTCGTTCTCCTGCATAATCGCAGAAACGGAAGTGGAATACTTCTTGGCTATCTCCCATATATCGTCCTGCTTGCTGCAATAGCAGAGCTTGACAGCACAGCCGTCATCACGCTGTTTGGGCTTGCCGGTATCGACGGTGATGTCGCAAAGCAGCTGTGCAGCCGCAGATGCGGTCATATCGGTGGATATAACAAGCTCGGCTGTCAGCTCAGCTGCGCTGTCTGCGGTCATCCGATAGCTGCAGCTTCTGACTCTGACATCGGGTTTGCAGGTGCAGTTCTGCAGACCCGAGAGCTGCTCGGGGACAGGCGCTTTATACTCAAACGGCTCCTGCGTTTCAAGGAAAACAGGACAGTTGCCGCTGCTCTTTGCAAGCACGCTGAAGCGGACATTACCGCTGACAGTAAAATCTTTGCCGTCGTCCGAAAGGCGCACGCTGACGTTATCTGCCAGAGCATAGCTGTCGCAGATGCGTGTTATCTCGTCATCGGCATAGCTGACCTTTGAATTGACCATGAGCGTTTCCAGCTTTCGCACAGGCGTGGTCTCAAACGTGCTGTCTGCCGCTTTAACGGCACACTCATAACAGGTCGAGTAGGCATCGGTCACGGCATCTGCGGTCTCATACTTGACCGCCTCGCAGCTGACGAGCATCACGAGCTCACATTCAAGCGAGGTCTGCGAATCGGAGGTTGGCATTATCTCACAGCTTGACGGAATCATTCTGACGTTTGCCTCAAAGCTCTCATCTATGCCGTCGATGTCGATTATCTGACTGAACGGGATAGTGAATCTCATCGTTTCAATGGCGTTTTCGCCCGATTTATCGACGCATGTATAGACCATTGTGATGTTTGCATCGCCCTTTGTCACGAGCTTGCCTGCTATCATCTTCTGCTCGGCAGGCTCGATGAAGCAATCGCTCCTGATTATCTGAGAAACGGGCGGTTTATCCTGTGCAAGCTCGAGTTCCTCGATGACGGTCACTCTCTTGTCTGCGGTCAGGCGCTTGGCAGGGAAAGTCACGAGCTGCTTTCTGAGCTGGATATTGCAGCCAGATGCGTTGGTGATTATACTGTTTTCCGCTTTGCACACGACTTTGATATCAGATGTGACAGCGCCGCGGATGTCGAGCCGCCTTGGGCTTATCACACGGCAGTTGACATAGTCGCAGCGTGGTGTTATGCTCACCGCAGGGTCTGTGCAGCTGTTCTCGATGTCGACAGATTTGGTGTAGTTCATTTTCTGCACGATGCAGTTGACCTTGCTGTCGCCCTCGCTACAATATAGCACTCTTGCGCTGACGCCCAGTTCAAATGTCAGCTTGCTGCCGTTTATCGACTGTGACAGCACACGGGCATCGACCACGCATTTGAGTATCCTGAAGATATCGGCGCAGTAATCGGGCAGCACAAAGTCTTTTTCGACCGATTGTTCGGCGCTGGTGCAAAGCACCGTCTGACCTGTGCAGAATGTCTGCCGTTCAAGCTTGAGTTCCATAGTATCCATTATCTTAGCCTCCTATTGTTTCGCTGAGTTTTGCCTGCTAAGCGGTTTATGCGCAGGCTTTGCAAAAGCGCAAGTCTTAAAAGAGTCTTAAATGTCTTAATAAAACCTGTAGCTCGTTGACTTTGCTCTCTTGTGATACTATAATCAAAAACGGAGATAAAAAGTATCTTTGGGAGGTAACAGAAATGACGAAGAAAAAATTACTTTCAGTTGCGCTGGCAATGACACTTGTGTTCGGCTCGGCGGCGGCTTTGCCTGAAAACACATTCTCAGACGGTGCGGGCATAACTGCATCTGCGGCAAAAGGCGATGTTATCGAGTGTGACGATGTTGATATTGTCAACGACGGCGCAGCGCACGGATACAGAGTAACAAATTTCAAGCTGATGACGGCTACATCGTACTTTCTTAAAAGGATTCAGAAGAGCGACACATGGGATAATCCCTGCTATGCTGTCGGTGAAAATGCATTTGCGGGATACAAGCACAACCTTTTTGAGATCGAGTTAGAACAGGATTACCGCAAGATAGAAAAGGATGCTTTCATCAACTCATACAACCTCAAAAAGTACGTCATCCCTTACACCGTGACCGAGATAGGCGAACACGCTATCGGATATGAATACGATAAAAAGACGGGCAAGTATACAAAGATAGACGGCGTAACTATCCACTGCGACCCAGGCTCTGCCGCTGAAAAGTATGCAAAGGACAACGGCTTTGCCATCATTAAGACGAACAACCAGCTTGTTTTTACACAGAATTCCGATGGCACATATAACGTAACAGGATATAACTATGTTACACCCGAGATAACCATACCCGGCACTTACAACGGTAAGAAGGTCGTGGCTGTTTCTGATAAGGCATTCAGCAACCTCCAGTATAATACCGAAACAGAGCTTAATATTATAACGAAGATAACCATATCCGAAAACATCAAAAAAATAGGTTACAGAGCATTTTATTACTGCGAAGGTGTGAAAACGGTCGTTCTGCCTAGCAGTCTTGTGGAGATAAAAGAGGGTGCTTTTGCCTGCTGCAGAGCTCTTGAAAATGCCGAGTTAAAAAAAGGCTTGAAAATTATCGGACGAAGCGCTTTTTGCTCTACAAATCTCAAAAAACTGACTATCCCCGATACCGTTGTGTCTATCGGCGACGAGGCATATCAAAGGGCGGCAATAGCTGAACTGACAGCTCTGCCAAGCTCGCTGACATATGTAGGAGCAGATGTTTTTGCCGATACACCGTGGCTTGAAAACCAGTTCAAAAAAAGCGATTTCGCTATAAGCGGCGGCATTTTGCTCGGATACAACAAAAAATCAAATGAGCGCCATATTGTGATACCATCGGGCGTAAGGTTTATATGCGGTGCTACATTCAAAATATGCACAGTAATTTCTTCAGTCACTGTTCCGTCAAGCGTAAAGCGTATCGGTAAGTGGGCGTTCGTTGCCTGCACTAATATGGACAAAATCAGGTTCGCAGAGGGCTTGGAAACT
This sequence comes from uncultured Clostridia bacterium, assembly GCA_947302065.1. GTDB lineage: Bacteria > Bacillota > Clostridia > Oscillospirales > Ruminococcaceae > Hominimerdicola. The sequence goes on from CAMYUO010000101.1 coordinate 4,241, forward strand.
ATCGACGAAGATGCGTTTATTTACTGCACCGATCTGGGATCTGTAAAAATACCATCAAGCGTCAAGAGCATTGGTGCACACGCTTTCGGTTACAAAAACGAAGGCGTAGATAATTATATCAAGACATATGATGACTTCACCATCTACTGCACAAAAAGCTCGGCAGGCGAAAAATACGCAAAGGACAATGATTTCATCTGCGAATACTACAGCAAGGACCCTGTGCGCCTCGCAGGTGCGGGCAGATACGAAACTGCTGCGGCTATATCCAAGTACGAGTTCACAAAGGCGGATACCGTAGTGCTTGCATACAGTCTGAATTACGCTGATGCACTTGCGGGTGTTCCGCTTGCAAACAAGCTGAATGCGCCTATCCTGCTGACGAACAAGAACTCGCTCGACAAAACCACACTTGCAGAGATAAAGAGACTTGGTGCGAAAAAGATAATCATTCTCGGCGGCGAGGGTGCGATAAGCAGCGGCGTTGTAAAAGACCTTGACGCAAACGGAATAAAGGCTGCAAACATTGAGCGTATCGCAGGCAAAACACGTTACAGCACGGCGACAGCAATTGCTGAAAAGCTTGACAAGCTGAACGGAAGCGAATCACAGGAAGTATTCTTCGTTTTCGGCGGCGGCTTTGCAGATGCACTTTCCATAAGCCCTGTTGCAGCTATCAAGAATGCGCCGATTCTCTATCTTACCACCGACGGCGAACTCAATGCCGAAACTGCTGCATATATCGAAAAGCTCAAAGACAAGAAGATAACCTCGTACATAATCGGCGGTGAGGGCGTTATTTCTAACAATATGAGAACAAAGCTCAGTGAAGCGCTCGGCGTTGGCGTGTATGACGTAACGCGTCTGTCGGGGAGCAACAGATACTACACATGCTATTATGTAAATAAAGAATTCAGTTCTCTGTGGGGCAGGTCAGTCTGCGCTGCAACAGGCACGGATTTCCCTGACGCACTTGCAGGCGGCGTACTTGCGGCAAGGCACAAAGCGCCGCTGATACTTGTGGGCAGCAGCCTTGACAAATTGAACGAGTATTTCCTCAAAGGGAAGCTGTTTTACAGCGAGTTAGTTTTCGGCGGCAAGAGCGCAGTTTCAGACGAGACTGTAAAGCAGATATTCGATTACAGATCATAAGCAAATTCAAAGGGTCAGCTTCGGCTGACTCTTTTTTGCGCAAAAAACACCCGCGAGGCGATTGACCTCACGGGCGTGGTAACTATTCTTTCATTTTGTCGCGCAGGCGTTTCCAATCGGGACAGAACTTCCCTACCAGTTCCCAGAACTGCTTGCTGTGATCCATATGCTTTAAGTGGCAAAGCTCGTGGACGCAGACATACTCGATGCAGTCTATCCCGAACTGTACGACCTTATAGTTTATCGAGATGTTGCCGTTTGAACTGCACGAACCCCATCTTGATGACATCGAGCCGAGCCTGAGCTTTTGGGGTGCAAGACCTGTAAGCTCGCTCATTCTGCTCATACAGTCTGTAACGGTTTCAAGCGCAAGGGCTTTGATAAAGCTCTCGACCTGCGCACGCTTATAGGTCTGCGTGCTGTCGCTTCTCACGGCGACATTGAGCAGTTCGCCGTCAAGGTACGGCTCAAAATACTTATCGCTGACGACATAGTTCAGCTGTCTTGTTTCGCCCAGCAGCCTTATTTTTTCGCCCTGTTCAAACGTTCTCGGCAAGCCGATGCTGCTGCTCAGCTCGGTCTGTCTTCTGCGAATCCAGTCAGTGTTTGAGACGATAAAGTCGTTGATTTCCCTGTTAGTGCAGCCGTAAGGCACGCGCACGGCAAGCTCGCCCTCGACAAAGGTCAGCGTCAGCTTTTTACGTCTGCCGACATCAAGCGTGAACGGTATCATACCGCCGTCTGCAAGGCGGATAGTAAACCTTTGCCTGCTCATCAGTAGAGGAAAGTCGTCTGAACGTAACCTGTCAGCTGACCTGTGACGTTTAGGAATGTTATCTTTGTCCAGCCGCTGTCGAGCGTTTCGAGCACATCGACCTCGATGTTCGGCGAAAGGACGATGATATTCTCGGATTCCTCATCAGGTTCCTGTTTGAGATATGTTACGTCAAGCAGTTTCATCTTGACAACTTCTTTTGTTGTAGTAGCTGCCGTTGTTGACGACTGCGGTGCGGTCGTTGCGGCAGGTGTGGTGGTCGTAGCAACAGCAGGCTGACCGCTGGTATCGGGCGGCGCTTGTGTGCCCGTTGCAATGGTCGCTGTGTCGATGCCCTCGGGCATATCTTTTGAATTGCTGACGAAAAGTGCTTTTGAAACAAGCACCACGATGCACATAAAAAAGATGCCCATAACAACTATCGCAACTGCGCCCCGTGTGCTTATCCTTGCCACGATCGGCGTTTTTCTTCTGCGGACATTTTTGCTCATATCATAACTCCAGACTCAAAGAGAGATTTTCAAAACATCATTGTTTTTATTATAAGTCTTTACGCCTTTTTTGTCAATAGATGTTTTTGGGCAAAAAAAGTACGCTCAGGCGAGCGCACTTTTGATTTTTGAGTTTAAAATATTTTGATTTTTTTGCTTGAAATATGTATT
>CAMYUO010000102.1 GCA_947302065.1 uncultured Clostridia bacterium
ATTAGCTGGAAATTGAGATACGCTATCCATGTCAAATCCACAAGCACAGCTATTGCTACAAAGGATGGCGTCATCACAGTAAGTGATGCAGTCATCAAGAACGGAGAGACGGATGTAACTTCAAACTACGGTATCATCTATCTTAACGGTTATCTTACCGTTACAGAGAAAGACTTTATCGTCAGGATCGAAGGCAGCAACAGGTATGAGACCGCAGCAGCTATCTCTGCAAAGTATATGGCATCGGCTGATACAGTCGTTCTCGCAAGCGGCTTGAACTATGCTGATGCACTTGCAGGTGTTCCGCTTGCAACCAAACTGAATGCACCTTTGCTTCTCACAAGCGACAAGAGCCTGCACGCATCGACTCTCGCAGAGATCAAGCGACTCGGCGCAAAGAAAGTCATTATCCTTGGCGGCGTTGCTGCAATAAGCGAAGCAGTTGAAAAGGCACTGCAGGCAGAAAATCTTGAGACCGAGAGAGTATTCGGTAATTCAAGATACAGCACGGCAACGGCTATCGCTGAAAAGCTGAACGAAAATCCGACAGACATATTCTTCGTTTACGCTAACAATTATCCTGATGCTTTGTCAGTAAGCTCGGTTGCAGCAGCAAAGAACGCTCCTATCATTTATCTGTCTACAAACGGTAAAATCAACGCTGACACAGCAGCTTACCTTGCAAAGCTCAAGGAAAAGAACTGCGTGAAGAATGCATATGTTATCGGCGGCGTTGGTGTTATTTCCGATAATATGGTCAACCAGGCAGCGGAAGCTCTTGGCACAGGCACGATAACACGTATCTTCGGTAATAACAGATTCCTCACATGTATCGAGATAAACAAGACGTTTGCAGATGTTTTCTCAGGTGAATCTATCTGTGTTGCAACAGGTGCAGCATTCCCTGATGCACTTGCAGGCGGTGTATTTGCAGCTCAGAAGAAGATACCTATGATACTTGCTGCCGGCAAGCTCAGCGATGAGCAGAAAGCATATCTGGGTACAAGGAAAGCCGAAAACGTCTACGTTCTCGGCGGCACCGGTGCAGTTTCCGACGATCTTGCAAAGCAGATCGCAGGCGCAGTTAAAGCACCTAACTAACTATTATACACCCTCATCTGAAAGAGTCAGCTTCGGCTGGCTCTTTCTGTTTTTCCGGGTTTTATCTTCAAATTCGGGTTGAAATCATTCTGAAAAAATGCTATAATATTTATGATATAGAATTATATCATCAACAGAAAGGTTTTTAACAGGATCAAGGTGCGATATTATGAGCGAAATCCAGGAGCATATCAGACAGGCAATGAAAGACGGTGAGATAAAGGCTTTTTATCAGCCGCAGTATGATTCGATAACGAGCAGACTGAAAAGCGCCGAAGCGCTTGCAAGGTGGGTGCGCGGTGACGGCATAATCGTTGACTGGTATATCTGCGAGTCTGTCTGCAAAATACTGAAAGAGCAGGAAACTGACGGCGGAAAGAGAGTGCCGATATCGGTCAACTTTTCAAGAGTGCATGTAAAAGAGCCTCGCTTTGCCGAGCAGCTTACGGCTCTCGTTGATAAATTTGGGCTCGATCACGAGCTGTTAGAGGTCGAGATCACAGAATCTGCCATGGTAAACGAAGCGGACAGGATACTTGACTGGGTAAAGTCGGTCAGAGATGCAGGATTCAGCGTTGCTATCGACGATTTCGGCAGCGGTCTTTCCTCGCTCAGCTTTGCAAAGGATATGCCTGCCGATATTCTGAAGATCGACCGTTCGCTGCTCAGCGGGAACTGCGAGAACGAAAAGGAACGTATCGTGCTCGAGTGCATATTCAGCTTTGCCAACCGCCTTGGCATAACAACAGTTGCCGAGGGTGTTGAGACACGTCAGCAGCTTGAATTCCTTCGCACCTGTGACTGCAAAAAGATACAGGGTTACATCTTTGCAAAGCCTATGCCCGAGGAGGAATACCGTGAGCTTTGCAAGACGCATACTAAGATAGAAAAGACAGCAGATATCCTTAAAGCTCAGGCACCTGCAAGCGCAATGAATCTGCTTGTCAGCGTGGTATTCAAAAAGTACCCGCTGGTCATTTTTGCAAACCTTACGAGAAACAGCTTTTATATGATGGCATATGAGAATTTCACATCAACAGGCTGTCCTTCGACGGGAGTTTTTGACGAGCTTATCCAGCACGGCGCTGCAACGATGCACCCGGATGACAGAGAAGCTTTTGCAACTACCTTTGACAGGCAGAATCTTCTGAAAGCCTATGAGGAGGGCAAGACCTCTGTGAGCCTGACCACAAAACAGATCGGTGACGACGGAATCTACCGCAGCGTTGAGACTGTCGACTACTTTGTAAAAAGCGAATCATCGAACGATGTGCTGGTCATAACCCTTTGCGAAAACAGAGACTGACCGATAATAATTGCCGCAAGCAGTATCTTGTGATATTGCCTGCGGCTTTTTCGTTTTAGCAGTAAAGCAAATGAAAAAGACCCGACTTTTTCAAGCCGAGTCTTTTAGAAATTGTGGATTATTACTTAGCGTAAGGATATCCTACCCATGGAACGAAGACTGTTGTTCCGTCTGTGCTGTCTACCCAGGTGTAACCTGCATCAGATGCATCAAATGTGCCCTTGTGATTGCTGCTTACGACGTTGTTCTGAACTATGTTGAGATCGTCACCATAAACTACCTCGCACTTTGTGCCGTCTGTGTACTCCATCTTGTTGCCGTTTGCAAATGCGTTGATGTTGTATACAGTTGCAGTCTTTTCGCCTGTTACTACCTTAACGGTGATGCTGTAGCGCCAGTCGTCGAGCTTTGTAACGAACAGGTGCTTTGACTGGCTGCGGTCAAGAAACTCGCCGATAGGGAAGCCGTCCTTTGCATCGTGTGTTCTCCAGTCGTTTACCTCGCCCTCGGGGATAGTGAGCGGCTTGTTCTGTGAATTATCCTGAGAAGCGGAAGGTGCTGTCTGCTGCTTTACAACTGGCGCAGCCTGCTGCTGAACTTCGGGTGTTGCCTGCTGCTGAACCTCAGGAACTGTCTGCTGCTGAACCTCAGGAACTGCCTGCTGCTGTGCTTCGGGAGCTGTCTGCTTCTGCGCTGCAGGTGCGTCCTGCTTTGTATTGTTGTTATCCTTAGTTGTATCAGTGCCAGCTGCCTGCTGAACTGTTGCTGTGCTTGAGATCAGCGATGACAGGCTTGAAGTTTTGCACTCTATTGTCTTTGCAGATGCAGTGAAAACTGCGATGCCGGTTACCATTGCTGTTGCTGCGATCATTGCGCATACAGTTGCGGCGATCTTTCTGTTTGTCTTTCTTACCTTTGTTGTGTTCTTTGTGTTTCTCATTGTTTACTTCTCCTTTTTGTTTTGATTTTGTTTTGTTTTTCTTGGTGTGTCTATATAATATCACGCTTTTACGCCATTTTCAACAGACAATTTATTCCCGGTCTGTAGTATATGCTACACCTGCCACAGTAAGTGTAGTCTATTTTACAGAAAACGTTTAAGGTGTAGTGTAAAAATGCGATATTTTATAGGTGATATTGAAAATCGGCGCTTTTTATGGTATAGTAACTTATATATGAGAGGAGAACACTATGTGGTTTTATGAGAATGTAACGAGAGAACAATTTGAAGCAGTCAAGGACAAGGTCGAACAGATGATGCTCAGCCTTGGCGCTCAGAAAGCAGATGTACAGCTTTCATATGAACAAAAAACGTCTGCTGTAACACCGCAGGGCACGGCTGAGTGGTCATCTCAGCGTGCGGTGTTTGCGTTCGGTGATGAGTATTTCAGAATCGGTGAGGTGCTTTTCAGTAAAAAGCCGTTTATCGTTATCGAGTTCGGAAGTTATGATGACCTTATAAATAATACTATGGAAGACGCACAGCCGTTCCCATATGACCTTTCGCCCGAGAATATGCTCAGCGAGGTGAAGTATTCGCTCGGCATAGAGCCTTATCCCGAAGACGATGAGTTATCACCAAAAAAAGGAGAGTGCCTTATGAACGTTCTGGAAGCAATAAACAGCCGCCGAAGCTATCGTGGAAAATTCAAACCTGATCCTGTGCCGAGAGAGCATCTTGTCAGGATACTCAATGCCGGGCTGAATGCACCGTCGGGCTGCAACAAGCAGACAGCGAGCCTTATCGCAGTCGATGACAGACAGGTGCTTGACAAGCTGCTCGGTGTTATCCAACCGCCTGTTGCACAGACAGCACCTGCGGCGATATGTGTGCTCACGCAGAGGATAAATGCCTACCGTGATAAATGCTATGCTGTGCAGGACTATTCGGCAGCTATCGAGAATATGCTGCTTGCGATAGTTGAGCTTGGCTATCAGAGCTGCTGGTACGAAGGCCACATCACAGACGAGGATAACATAGCAGGCAAAATGGCAGAGATACTTGGCGTTCCGAGCGATTACGACCTTGTGTGTTTTATGCCTGTCGGCATTGCAGATGGAGAACCGACCAAGCCTAACAAGAAGCCTTTTGAACAGCGTGCATGGTTCAATGGGTTCGGTAAGACCGAATAGCAGACATAGTGTAATAGAACAAAACGCCGCCTTGCATTTGTAAAAATATTTATCTTTTAGCTATTGTATTTATTTAAAAGTATGATATAATTAATATGGGGTATTGAATTTCATTCAAAAACGATTATGGGGGTCATATTATGAAAAAGAAACGATCGCTTAGCGTTGTTCTGGCGTTTGCAATGCTGTTCGGCACGGCTGCTGCTTTGCCGCAAAACGCTCTGTCTGACAGTGTGAGCATCACCGCAAGCGCAGTTATGAAAGACGGCACAGAGGGCAAGTGCGGTGCAAATGTAACATGGACGTGTTATGACGGCACGCTTACGATAAGCGGCACCGGTGATATGTATGACTATGCAAGCTCTGATGATTCTCCGTTTGCAGAAAGAAAAGACATCAAGAAGATAGTTGTGCAAAATGGCGTAACGAGTATCGGTTCATACGCCTTAGCATACATCCATCAGATAGAATCTGTCTCACTGCCAAACACCCTTACCAAGATAGGTGACTATGCTTGTCATTGGTGCAGAAACTTCAAAAGTATAAATATACCCGGCAGTGTTAAAAAGATCGGCACGCATGCATTCAGTATGTGCAGCGAGTTTGAAAACCTGACACTTAACGAAGGACTTCAGGTGATAAACGATCATGCTTTTGCATATTGCAGTATTACTTCTTTGAAGCTGCCGGGCACACTGACAGATATCGGAGAGTCTGCATTCACTTACTGCACGGATATCAAAGGCACGGTAACTATTCCCGGAAGTGTCAAGTCAATAAACCAAAATGCATTCTATTATTGTAAAGGCATCGAAAAGATCGTGCTGGAAAACGGTGTGGCAAGGATACTCGGTGCTGCATTCCAAGGATGCGAAAAGCTTTCGTCGATCTCGATCCCGAACACTGTATTTATCATCGGCGGCGGTGCTTTTACCAACTGCCAAGCGCTTAAGAGCATTACTATACCAAACAGCGTTACAACTATTGCACAAAGTGCGTTCCGATATTCGGGACTTACAAGCATAGTTATCCCGAGCAGCGTCAAATCTGTCGGAAACTGTTTGTTTGAAAACTGTAAGTCGCTCAAAAGCGCAACTCTGCCGGATGGTTTAGAAAAGATCGGTGTAAGCACATTTGAGGGCTGTGAGGCGCTGACCAGTGTAACGCTGCCTTCAAAACTCAAAGAGCTGCCAGAAAGAGCTTTATACTCTTGCAAGGCACTGACAAGCGTAACTATCCCGAACACTGTGACTGTCATTGGTAAATCGGCATTTGGTAACTGTGAGAAGCTGCAAAGCATAAATATCCAAAACGGTGTAACAAGCATTGGCAGCGGAGCGTTTGAAAACTGCAGATCGATCAAATCGTTGACGATCCCTAACAGTGTCAAAGAGATAGGCGGCGGAGCATTTGAGTATTGTCGTTCACTGCTGCATGTTTACCTGCCAGACAAAATCACAGCTATCGCTCCTTATACTTTTCAGTGCTGTACGTCATTGTTGTATGTCAATATCCCTGAGGGTGTGACATCGATAGGCGAAAGGGCTTTTGACTGCTGTGAGTCTCTCAACGGACTGTATCTGCCGACCACGGTCAAAACAATCGGTGGAATGGCATTTTATCATTGTGACGGTATCAAGAACATAATTGTACCGCAGGCTGTGACAAGTATCGATGAGTTGGCTTTTGGCTTTACATATGATGAAAAGACCCAGTATTATAAGAAAACTCCGGGATTCTCTCTGTCTGTTGTAAAGGGCAGCCAGGGCGAAACGTATGCTAAGACCAACGGCATCGCTTATAATTATGTGCCTGCAAATACTATCAGAATGGCGGGCACGAACAGGTATTCAACTGCTGTTGAGATATCACGCACAGGCACAAAGACAAACGGCTCTGTCGTGCTTGCATCGGGCAATAGTTATCCCGATGCGCTCGCAGGTGTCGCTTTTGCAAAAAGCCTCGGCGCACCGATTCTGCTGACTGATAAGAATACGATCTCAGATTCGGTTCTTAGTGAGATAGAAAGGCTCAAAGCAAGCAAAGTCTACATTCTCGGTGGCGTTGGTGCAGTCAGTGCGGCGGTCGAGACGGCGCTTAGAACCAGAGGTCTCAAAACTGAGCGTGTTTACGGCGATAACCGTTTTGCGACTGCGGCGGCTATCGCTGAAAAGACTTCCGCTGCACCAAGCGAACTGTTCTTTGTGTGCAGCGATAGTTTTGCCGATGCACTTTCGGTAAGTGCAG
>CAMYUO010000103.1 GCA_947302065.1 uncultured Clostridia bacterium
ACACACCAATACCAGTTTTTGCAATGCTGTTTGGGATAGTTATGCTCGTAAGACCATAGCATTGTCCAAACGCATAATAATCGATATTTGTAACACTATTCGGGATAGTTATGCTTGTAAGGCTTGCGCTGTTGCAAAACGCATATCCACCGATGCTTGTAACGCTATTCGGGATAGTTACGCTTTTAAGGCTTGTGCATCTAAAAAATGCAGAATTACCAATGCTTGTAACTTTCTTTTCGGCAATAGTTGACGGGATATTGATCGTCTCGCTATCACCGACATAGGCAGTTATCTCAACCGTTTTGTCATCAATTTCCGTGCATGCATAATCACCGTGGATGTATGCAACCTTGTATCCGTTGTATACCGCATAAAATAGAGCCTCTGAGTCCATTTTGCAGGCTATCGTGCATCTTTTGTCAAACGCATTATTGCCGATGTTTTTAACGCCGTCCGGAATAATTGCTATTTTAAGATTTGTGCAGCTCGAAAACGCTGATTTGCCAATGCTTGTAACTTTCTTTCCGTCAATGGTTGACGGGACGGTGATCTTCGTGTCAGTATCGGTGCAGCCTGTTATCTCGACCGTTTCGTCGGCAAGCTCCTTATACATGTAATCACCTGATTCTTTAATGTCGCCCGCTGCGCTTGCGGTAATGCCTGCGCTTGTGTCAAACACACCCTCGGGCAGTGCGGCAGCCGAGCCGAACACCATAGCGATCGCCAATAAACCTGATAAAACCTTCTTTTTCAACATAGATTCCCCCTTTAATTTTGTAACTGCATTATACTATGCCTGTATAAAAAAGTCAATATTTTATAATATTTTTCTTAACATCTTACAAAAATCGGCTCACACATTCTGGCTTTTTTGAAAATTCGTTCACTTTTACCCCGTCAAAACCCTTTAAATACGCGGTTTGATTAAATATTCAAACATTATATCGGCATTACATCGGGCACTTAAATGTACAATGCAGGCGGCGTATTTTTATGCCTGTGTGATCGATTTCACAAAAAGAGGAGATGTTCATGCGTAGCAAAAAAATACCGCCCGATTTCCCGGGCGGATTTTTAAGAGCCTTAAACGTGACTTGAACACGCTGCTCGAAGTTATTTTTCACTTCTTCGTTGTTAGTCTATCACGCTATCATAGCTTATAAAGCAGCTGTACTCTTTATCAGAAGAAATTTACATCACAAGTAATGCGAACGATCCTGTTCTCTACTCTGTTTCCTGACCGTTCTGACTATTCTCCGATATCTGATCTACCACAAGCGTAGCCGAACCATACGCGTTGAGCGGTTTTCCGTTTTCATCTCGTTCAAGAGTATACCTCACATGGAATGGCACTCTTCCAACTGTCAAAGGAATGATCCCTTCCAGTGTGTCGGCCTCGCCTGCGTCAAGTTTGCGCATCCACTCTCTGTACATATCTGCATAATCAGGCGGGAAGATCCCCACTTCTATAGCAGGCTCAGGATAGTTTTCCACAAGCGGCGGAAGATTCAGATCACGCATACATCTGAAGCATGGTCTCATTTCCTTTGTGGAAATATCATACTCCCAAGCATATACATTAGCCTGCTCGCTTGCAAATCGAAATTTTCTCTCGCTTTCGTAAAGCTCATCCCAGCGTTTCTTTTCGGCGGTAATATTCTGCACCATTGCATAGAACAGATACTGAGTTTCCGTTTTTCCGATCAGTCTGATATAGCTGCGGATACAGATCCTGTCTTCACCGCAGGTCTTAGAGCAGATCAGTCTCCAGGTCTCACAGCTTTCTTCTTCGTTGGAGGAAATGGCACGCTTCAGCGTATCTTCATAAATGCGGCGGTTTTTACTGTCCATGCCTTCCCACGGATCGCCGTCGATAATATCCTGTTCCAGCATGTTCATGCCGATTTCCTTGACATATTTCTTGTTTACCCGCAGTATTTCCGCTTTCCCGTTTTGGTAGGAGAATATCACCGCACCGCCGACAAAATTGTTGAACACAAGCGTCTCCATAGATTTTGGATCCCAAAAACGTCCTGCATCCATTTCTGTGACCAGGTCAATGGGAGGTACAAGCGGCTCGTAATCAAGCTGTTTAAGCTTTTCTCTGAATTCGTCCTCGCCGACCGGTTTGGAATAAAGATAACCCTGTATGTATTTGCAGCCGATACTCTTCATATAGTCCGCCTGCTCTAAGGTTTCAACGCCCTCAGCGATCACAGGCGTACCGAGCCACTTTGCCATTTGCACAACGGCATTAAGTATCGTGCCGCCTCTGCCGCCGATCGAGCCGCTTAAAAAACGCATATCCAGCTTTATCACATCAACGGAGAGATCTTTGAGGATATTCAGAGAGGAATAGCCGCTGCCAAAGTCGTCCATCTCAACCACATAGCCGTATTCATGCAGCTTGTTCAGCACACTTGTGATCAGATCCATTCCACCGATCGCAGATGTTTCCGTTATCTCAACATGAATATATTTCACAGGCACATCATACTTGATACGGAGCTTTTCGATCTCCTGTGCATAGTCCCGCCGGTAGATATCGTATCTTGACATATTGACCGAGACAGGCACAGGTTTTTCACCGCTGTCCAGAACACTTCTCTGAAATTTACAAACACTTTCAAACACAGCAAGATCCGCCCGATAGATCAGATCGTTCTTTTCAAGCACAGGAATGAAGTCCGATGGATATTGCATTCCATACGCCGGATGTGTCCAGCGCATAAGTGCCTCAGCGCCGATCATCCGACCTGTGCAGTGGTTGATCTTTGGTTGATATGTCACAAAGATGTGACCGAATTTCACCGCATCGTCAAAGCAAGCCAGAAACTCCTGCTCAGTCATTTTTTTATTCATACTATACCTCCTTTTTGTAAGACTTGTGGTCTGGCTTCACCTGTTTTTCAAAAGGTCAAGCCGTGATTTATCACTCTTTTCGTTCACCTATTCATTAGCTTATAGCTTCCCATATTATTATACCACAAACAGTCCTTTTCTTCAAGTATTTTCGGATCACTTTTTCATCAAGCACAAGCCTTCTGGGTGTGCTCTTATCGTTCTCGTCAAACGCAGTAACTATCTGACCAAGCCCGGCAAGCTCGCCGTTCTCATAATAAGTATCTGATCTGAGTTACTATGCAGATAGTAAGCTCCTGATAATATAAGACCGCCTTTTCAGACGGTCTTACGGACAAACAGTATTCTTATTTATCAGCATTCTCCCTGGCAGTGTCGGTGATAACCCTAACAGCATCATCACTTACTGCGCCTGTGCCGCCGAATGCAGACTGCTGAAACCATGTTCACGTTGAATACTTCCTAAATGTTTTTGGCTAATTGATATGCTTTCTCAGGGAAACCGCTTGTCATTGTCATTGACGGACTTCCGCAGCCGTACCCGAGCACCATGCCCATATCCTCAAAGTTTATGTAGCGTACCAGAGTTTTGTAGTGTGCTGTCAGCGCATCAAATGTCCAGTCATCAGCATTCCATGCGACCGTCAGAAGCGCAGACTTCAGATGTCTGCGATTCAGACTGCTGTTGTATGCACAAAACCGATCGACCACTTTTTTGAGCTGTGCGCTCATCCCGTAGTAATACAGCGGCGTAGCAAACACGACCATATCGCAGGAAAGCAGCGCTTTGCGGATATTCCCGTTATCGTCATGCTGAACGCAGTCACCCTCGTAACCGCACGCAACGCAGCCTGTGCAGGGACGTATATCTGCGTGGCAGACATCTATCACCTCAACATCGTGACCGTTTTCCCGTGCGCCTTTTCTGAAGTTTTCAACAAGAATGTTCGTCGAGCCTTTTCGGTTCGGACTTCCCATAAGTATCACTATTTTCATTCTGCACCTCTTTGTTGTATGCCGTTTTCTTTGAGCCAGCCCGATGTGTCAAAGCCCGAAGATGATGAACTGTCTGTCACGGTGAAATGCATTACTGTACCGATGACGACCGCACATGCAAGCCATATCAGAGGTTTCGGGGAATATTTCTTGTTTTTGCCCTTCTGAGAGATCTCCGAAAGCACATATCCCGCAAGAACGAACAGCATCAGCATTGCGATATTTTGCGCAATGATGATCCACTTTGCAGTGGTGTAGTCCAGAAATGCAAAATGCGTTCTGAACGTGATATAATTAATTATGTCGTTTTTCAAAAACAACCACAGTCCCACGCCCGAGACGCCTGTCAGTATCACTTTGAAAGCGATCTTTCCCTTGTCGGGCATTTTTGCAGTCATAGCTTTCATGTGCAGTCCGATATGGATACCCATAAGGATAAACGACCAATAGGACATTGCAAGGTGCAGTTTTCTTGCGGTCATAACATTGACAAGTCCATACATGAATGGGACAGCGTGACCGCTCATCGACATTCCGCTTACTGCGGTCAAGGCTATCGACACGAGCAGCAGAGTGTTCACTGCTGTCATTATAATGCGGTACGGCGAATACTTTCCCTTGAATACAGCTTTGTACCATTTGCGGTTGAGGATATGGTGCAGCACCAGCGTTACGGTCATACCGATACCGAGCCATTCGTGAAGAACATCACCCGTGACCTGTAACGCCATGAGAAACAGCAAAAGGACTGTCAGCACCACATCGACTATCCTTTTGATAACACTTCCTGTCTTAGCCTGCATAGTCAGCCCTCCTTTGCTGATCCGATAAGATCGACCGAATGTTGTTCCCATATAGATACGGACATTCAGCTTTGTATATCATTTTGTGCTTCCCAGCAGCCGTATCACACAGGAAGAAATCATCTCATAAATACTGTGCATTTTGAATTTCATTCCGGCTTCACACATGGCATCAAGCTGTTTTTGCGTTGCAACCGAATAGGGATAAACTCCGAACAGGAACGGAAAGAATACAAAAATAAAGCTCTCACAGTCTGTTCCGGGGAAGAACTTTCTCACGCAAGCCCTCACCGCATCGAGCGAAGCAGCATAAGCGACCTTGAATTCCGTCAGCCGCTCGGGACGTGAGTTTTCCTCCATATCATAATGATTCATCGCAAGCAGCTTCAGAAGCTGTTCGTGATTTTCAAGAGAATGTGCGATAGCTGATGCGAAGTTATCTGCGGTCATATTATCATTTTCAGCCTCAAGTGCGTTCATTTCATTTGACCAGCGTTCATATTCACGCTGCATCAAAGCAAGGAATATCTCTTCCTTGGTCTGAAAATAATTGTAGATAGACGGTCTTGAAAAGCTCGTTTCTACGCTTATTTCTTTCAGTGTTATCTCCTTGAAACTCATAGTTTTGTATAGCTTTTCGCAGGCGTTGACGATCTCCTCCCTGCGTGAAGCGGTAAGTTCAGGCGAACCTTTCGGCATCACTGCACCTCCTCATACGGTCTATTCTGACATCGTGTCACTATAGATATTATAGCGCCATTCTGACACGATGTCAACATAGGTTTTGGAGATTTATGATTTTCAGCATTATTAACAAAGCATAAAAGTCCGCATAGGGCATATTCACAACAAAAAGCGGTCGCCCTGCATGGTACGAACGCTTTTTGCATCAACTTTATTTCTTATCTTGCCAAAGGATATGATAACATAAACGCTTTGTCTGCTGACCTCGGTTTGAGCCTGCCGATAAAGCGATAGTATATCTCTATCTGCTGGTATGTCCTGCCGCTTTGGTCCTTTTCCTTGTGGTGAACGACTATCCTGTCGATAAGCTCGTTGAGTATGTTCGCATCAAGCTCGTTAATATAGGTGTATTTCTTTACGATGTTGATGAACCTGTCCGATGCGTCGGTTTGCTTTTTCGCCTCGTCAAATTCCTGTTTGAGCTGAACTATGCTCTGACTTAATTCCTTTTGCTCCTGCTCGTACTTTTCCGACATCTGCTCTCTTTAGTAAGGGTTAAGTAAGATCATAGTCAGATATTAAGTAAGATAAATAACTCTTTATTCTGTTATATATATTATATATTCTATTGGGTACTTCTATGGTATGACACTGTGACACAAGGGGTATGACACTTTTGGTAATTTAAAGCAAAACGTCCCCTGTACAGTCCGAAGGTCAGGATGTACACAGGGACATGAAAAGCCTCGCAAACGACGTGCCTGCGAGGTTTTCTGTTAAGCTGGAAACGTGACTTGAACACGCGACCTCGAGCTGTTTTTAAAGTGACAAAATCGAACGTCTGTTCGCATCTCTTTTTCTTCAGTATACCATACTCTTTGGGCTTTGTCAAGCAGTTTCGGATCTTTATCAGCTGATTTAAGAGCACAAGTTTTTCCCTTTGGCGTATTTGTGTCACACAGCAGTTTTTTCACTACAATTTCACCTGACCTTGTAGCATAATTTACTTCGCAAACGATTGCGTGTAGCATTTACTACAAAGCGGGGATATATTATCTATTGAATTTTATGCAAAATGTTGTTATTATGTAGACACAGCAAGGGAAGCACCCAAAGCTAATTATCACGGACATCTAAAGGAGGAATCACTATGACAAACACAACAAAGAAAACAAACGGAAAAGTAAAGAGAACCCTCACCGCAGCACTGGCTGCAATAATGATGATGTCCACTGCGGCGACATTTGCCGCTTCGGCAGCCGACACACAGGCAGTCGTAAACATGAACACAAGCACAGCTATCACAATGGCAGAAAGAAGCGGTGCGATCGTAGAGGTAGACGATGATCTGCTGGCAGTCAAGGACGTTACCTCGGGTACACTTTTCAAGGTCCTTGAGGAATGCACCGAGTACGGCAAGTTCTTTACACCGG
>CAMYUO010000104.1 GCA_947302065.1 uncultured Clostridia bacterium
TGGAATACAATACACCGTCGAGCACTGTATTTGAAAAGGATATGAGTGTCGATACTCAGAGGCTTGCAGATGCTGTCAGACAGGCGGCGGAGCTTTATCCGTCAATGAAGGTCTGCGCAAAAGTAATCGACGGTGCGCCATGCATTGTTCCTGTGAGGGATATGCCTATCAGTATCCCAGTTATTAAAACAGAGGAAACAGACGTTGACAAGCTTGCAGGTGAGTTTATCAAACCTTTTGACCTTGAAAACGGTCCGCTGTTCAGATTTGCGGTTTATGATACACCCAAGAGCGTTATCCTTTTCAGCGATGTGCATCATCTCATCACAGACGGAACTTCACAGTCGCTGTTTATGAAGAACCTCGCTCTTGTTTACGCAGGCAAAGAGCCAGAAAAGGAGACTGTCAGCTGCTTTGCACTCAGCACATGGGAGCAGAGGCAAAAACAGAGTGCAAAGTTCAGCGAGTGCAAAAAGTTTTTTGACGACATGCTTGCAGGCGTTGAGGTCGATTCAAATATCATCGCAGATGAGATAGAGGACAAACCCGAACATAACGGCGGGCTTCTGATCATCAGAACCGATGAGTTTGTCAATGCCGGCGCTTTGCAGGGTGTGTGCAGAAAAATGAAGATAACCGAGAACACGCTGTTCCTCGGTGCATTCGCTTATGCCCTTGTGAAGCAATCCGGGCAGGAGCTTGCTTTGCTGTGCGCTGTTGAAAACGGACGACATTTACCCGAGCTTAAAAACACGTTCGGAATGCTGGTGCATACTTTGCCTGTCTGCATTGAGGCAAAGGACAGTGAAAGCACATCTGATTATCTTTCAAAGGTTCAGAACATACTGTTTGAAAGCCTTGACCACGACCTTGTGTCTATCGTCGGGCTTGCAAATGAATATGAAGTAAACTCGGATATCCTGTTCGTTTATCAGGGTGAGATGTTCAGCGGTATTGACTTTGAGGGCAGGAACGTGCAAAGCTACATGCACAAAACAGGCGACGCTATGGCAAAGCTGTCTGTTGATGTTTTCAAGGATAATGACGGTTACACGCTGTCGTTTGAGTACAGAAAGGATCTGTATCTTGAAGAGACGATCGAGAACTTTGCACACCTGTATATCAATATTCTGAAAGGTTTTGCAGACTGCGAAAAGCTCGGCGAGATAGCTCTGTGCGGTGAGCGTGAGAAAGAGTTTTACCGCCGTGCCAACGACAACAAGGTCGAGTTTGACCGCAGCCTGACCGTGACACAGCTGTTTGCTCAGCAGGTTCACAAGCACCCGGACAACACAGCTGTGATTTTCAAGGACAAAGAACTGACATATGCACAGCTTGATAAGTACAGTGAAAATCTTGCCAAGCTGCTTGCAAAAAACGGCATAGGCAAAGAGTGTCCGGTCGGGATACTTGTAAAGCGCTGTGAGCTTTTCCCGATATGCACCCTTGCGGTGCTGAAAGCAGGCGGTGCGTGCCAGCCGCTTGACAGTAATTATCCGCAGGACAGACTTGAATTCATGCTTGAGGATTCCAAGGCTAAGGTCGTTATTGCTGACGATGAGCTTGCACCGCTTATCCCGAATTTCAAGGGAACTGTTATTTCTGCGCAGAGCATTTACAGTCTGCCGCAGGACAGCGAGACTCAGCTTGATGCTCCCGACGCAGATACTCTGTTTGCGCTTATCTACACATCAGGCTCGACAGGCAAGCCAAAGGGCTGTATGCTCACGCACAGAAATCTCGTCAATTTCTGTATATCATTCAGTGAAAAATTCGGTGTGACCGACACAGACAGGTTTGCAGCTTACGGTGCGTTCGGTTTTGATGCCTCGATGCAGGATATGTATCCCGCACTTACAAGCGGTGCGGCTGTTTACATCGTGCCCGAGGAAACAAGGCTTGACCTTGTCGGTCTGCACGAGTTTGTTATCGGCAACAAGATAACGATGATGGACTGCACCACTCAGCTGGGCAGACAGTATATTACCGCTTATCCGCAAAGCCCTTATATGAGGACATTCACGGTCGGCGGAGAAAAGCTCGTGCCGTGTCAGCCGCCTGAGTTTGATTTTGTCAATACATACGGTCCGACTGAATGCACTATCTATGTCAGCGACTACCGTGTTGACAAGCAGTATGAAAGTGTTCCTATCGGAAAGAGCTTTGGCAACTGCGATATTTACATTCTTGACAAGTCGGGAAGACTGCTGCCGCCGGGTGCAGTCGGCGAGCTTGTCATCTCGGGTTATCCTGTCACAAGAGGATATCTAGGACGTGATGACCTTACGAACGAAAAGTTTATAGATAACAATATCTTTGATATCGACGGCTATGAAAAAATGTACCTTACAGGCGATGTCTGCAGATATCTTTCAGATGGAAATATCCAGTTTGTCGGCAGACGTGACGAGCAGGTCAAGATAAGAGGCTTCCGCATCGAACTTACTGAGATAGAAAGGCGCATCAGAGAGTACGACGGCATTACCGATGCAAGTGTTATTGCGATCGACCTGCCAAGCGGCGGAAAAGCTGTTGTTGCTTATGTCGTATCTGAAAACAAAGTCGAGGTCGCAGAGCTTAACAGCTTTATTGCGGCAGAACTGCCGCCGTATATGGTGCCGTCAGTAACTATGCAGATCGACAGCATACCTATCACTCCAAACGGTAAGGTCGATAAGCGCAAGCTGCCGAAGCCGAGCCTTAAAGCTGACGAAACGTCGCAGCCAAGACAGCTCAACTCTCTGGAGAAAAAACTGTGCGGTATGGTCAGCGAGATAACGGGACTTGATACTGACAGTGTCACTGACAGCCTTGTTTCTCTCGGCATAACCTCTCTGACAGCGATAATGCTCGCTGCAAAGCTGTATGATAATTTCAAGCTGAAGATAAGCGTTACTGATCTTCTTGATAACAGCTGCACGCTGATGAGCGTGGAAGAAAAAATAATTGATACGCTTTTGAGCGCTTCGCCGCAGACGGTTTCCGATGAGAAACCGTCGCGGCTTGGTTCGGTGCGCCTTTGCGCAGAGCAGCTGGGCGTTTATTATGACAGCGTGAAAAATCCTGATGCGATAGTATACAACATTCCGATGAAGTATACATTCCCAAAGAGCACTGATCCGCAGAGACTGAAAGACTCGCTTGAAAAGCTTATTCTTGCAAACCCTGTGCTGATGTCAAATATAGAGCTTGAGGGTGATGAGATAGTCCAGACACAGCAAGGCGATTTCAAACCGAATATCCCGGTGCTTTCGCTTAACGAGAGCGAGCTTGAGCAAAAACAGCACGAGTTCGTTAAGCCGTTCAAGCTTTCAAGAGATCCTCTTTTCAGGGCTGCTATTATCGAAACTCCGAATGATGTAGTGCTGCTGTTTGATGTGCATCACATCATTATGGACGGTATATCGCTTTCGCTGATGCTTTCAAAGCTGGTGGATATATATGGCGGTGCCGAGATAGAAACGGACACATCATATTATGATTATATCGCCGCTGAGGAAGAGCTTGAAAACAGCGAAAAAGGCGAGGCGGCAAAAGACTATTACAAGCAGCTTTTTGCTGATTATGAAAATGCGAGCGAGATATCCTGCGATCTCAATGGTGATGCTCAAACAGGCGGTCTGAAGCAGGCTGTCACGCTGACAAACAAGATAGCAGCCGAGCAGTTCTGCCGTGCACATTCGGTAACCCCTGCGGCTTTGTTCCTTGCCGCCACCGAGTATGCTGTCAGCAGACTAACAGCAGACAGGCAGGTTTATATCTCGATGATATCGGGCGGCAGAGACGATGTTCGCTTTATGAACTCGCTGGGTATGTTCGTCAAGAGCCTGCCGCTGCATGCGGTCATCGACACTCAAAGAAGCGTTTCTCAGTTTATATGCGACACTGCATCGGCAATGACTGATGCTCAGAAAAACAGCGCATATCCGTTTATCAAGCTGTTTGGTGAATACGGTTTTGCTTCAAAGATAAACTATGCCTGCCAGCTTGGTGTTGACAGCAGCGTGACTCTTGATGGCAAACAGATAGAAGAAAGCATCATCGTTTCACCGCTGCCCAAATTCAGCCTTTCGATACATATCACTGAAATTGGCGACAGCATAGCTGTCAATGTGCAGTACAACGATGCTCTCTATTCAGAAACTCTCGCACATCTTATTTCATCTTCGATAACCTGTACAGCTGAAAACATGATAAAAGGCGCTGATGCCAAGCTTTGCAGTGTAAGCATGATAAGACAGGACGAGAGAAAGCGCATTGAAGATTTTGCAAATACGGGCAGGCGTGATATACCAATAAAACTTTATCATGGCCTGTTTGAGATGCAGGCAAAGGCTCACCCTGAAAGGACTGCGCTTATCCCTTGTGATGCAAGCTATACATATGAGCAGCTCGATGAACTTATGAACCGTGCAGCGAATGCACTTATATCAAGCGGAGTGAAAAGGGGAGACAGAGTAGCTGTGCTTCTGCCGAGAACGAGCAGGCAGATAATAGCTATGTATGCTGTGCTCAAGGCAGGCGGTGCATATATACCTTGCGATCCGGAATATCCAAAGGACAGGATAGAATACATACTTGAAAACAGCAATGCGAGATATATCATCACTGATGGAATAAAGGGCTACGGAAACGAGATAAACATAGAAAAGCTGCTCGAAAAAGAAGATAGTTCCAAGCCGAATGTAGATGTTCAGCCGAATGACACTGCATATCTTATCTATACATCAGGCTCAACGGGCAGACCTAAGGGCGTTGTGATAAAACACGCAGCTATTGCGAATTATCTCACGCCGTATGAGGAAAACATACATATCCACGCACTTGCGAATGAGGGCACGACTTATGTTTCGGTAACGACCGTGTCATTTGATATGTCGCTGAAAGAAACGGCTGCAGCGCTGTGCAACGGACTTACTCTTGTGCTTGCAGATGAAGCGCAGACCAAAGACCCTCAGCAGCTTTGCGCCTTGTTTGAGAAAACGGGAGGAGACGTTTTCAACGCCACGCCGTCAAGACTTGAACAGTATATGCTGCTCGATGAGTTCAGAGCGGTGCTTGCAAAGTGCAGGATAATAATGTGCGGCGGTGAAAAGTATTCACCCAAGCTGCTCAGTGATCTTCGCAGCGTGACAAAGGCACGGATATTCAATACTTACGGACCTACCGGGATAACCGTGTCCTGCAACGCCAAGGAACTTACTCACAGTGAGAATGTTTGCGTCGGAAAGCCGCTTTTGAACGTAAACGAATATATTGTTGATGCTGACGGCAATCCGCTGCCATGCGGTGCAGTCGGTGAGCTTTATGTCGGCGGAGCAGGTGTTGCAGAGGGATATCTCAATAACGAAAAGCTTACTGAAAAGAGCTTTACCACATACAATGGCGAGAGAATATACAAGACAGGCGACTATGCACGCTGGACAGATGAGGGTGATGTTGTCATTCTCGGGCGCACCGATGACCAGGTCAAGCTGCGTGGACTGCGCATAGAGCTTGGTGAGGTCGAAAAGGCTATCCTTGCACATGACGGCGTAAGACAGGCTGTTGCGCTGATAGCAAAGATAAACGGTACAGAACATCTTTGCGCATACTATTGCGCAGACGAAAGCATCACGCCTGAAGATGTCCGCTGCAGCATAGCTAAGCGCCTTACGGCATATATGATACCGTCGTCACTTATCCGACTTGACAGTATGCCGCAGACGCCAAACGGCAAGATCGACAAAAAGGCTCTGCCTGAACCGAGTATGTCATTCACGCCTGAATACAGCGAGCCTGTAAATGATACGGAAAAAGCTTTGTGCGATATATTTGCACAGGTGCTCGGACTTGAGAAGGTGAGTGCTGACAGCAGCTTCTTTGACCTTGGCGGTACGTCGCTGTCGGTGACAAGCGTGATGGTCAAAGCAAATGAGCTTGGATATGAGGTATCATATGCAGATATATTCGCACACAAATCACCGAGAGGCATCGCACAGATGCTGCTTGGCGGCAGTGATTCATCAGACGGACTTGGTAATTATGATTACAGCAGATTTGAGAGCATTCTCGATCTAAATGTTCTTGAAAACCTTAATGAGAACACAAATAAAATAGGCGACCTGCTGCTCACGGGCGCAACAGGCTATCTCGGTATACACGTTTTAAGGACATTCCTTGAAAACAATGACGGAATGGTCTACTGTCTGCTTCGCAGCTCAAAGCAGCTCAGTGCGCTCAACCGCCTTAAAGGTCTGTATTACTACTATTTTGAAAAGGACTTTAGTGGCTATGAGGACAGAGTGAAAGTTGTTGAGGGCAGTGTTACATCGGTCGATTGGTTCTCGCAGCTTGACGGCGTAAATATCGACACTGTGATAAACTGCGCTGCGCTCGTAAAACACTTTTCGGAGACCGACGATATCGAGCGTGTAAACGCTGGCGGTGTCAAAAATCTGATAGAGTTTTGCAAGAAACATTCAAGTATGCTCGTTCAGATATCTACGGGAAGCGTTGCGGGTGACAGAGTCAACGGTTATCCCTCAGCAGAACACATCCTTGACGAACGTAGCTTCTATTTCGGTCAGACGATAGATAACCAGTATGTTCACAGCAAGTTCCTTGCAGAGAGATATGTTCTCGAAGCAATGACCGATGGCTTGAAAGCAAAGATAATGCGTGTGGGCAACCTTTCTGCAAGAAGCGGCGACGGCGAGTTCCAGATAAACTTCCTGACCAACGGCTTTATGGGCAGGCTCCGTGCTTATCTTGTTATAGGCGCATTTC
>CAMYUO010000105.1 GCA_947302065.1 uncultured Clostridia bacterium
ATCATCTCCGACGGAATGATGAAGCTCGATAAGTATGAGTTCACTGGCTGCCGTGATAAGCCCATTACCCACTATGTAACGTTCTGGGTGATAATGGTGCTGTTCATCGTATGGTGTACATCTGTCGTTGCATATATCCTTTACAGGATAAGAGAAGCAAGCTATGAGCAGAACGAGCGCAACAAGGAAAACATCATCTCACAGGCTATGAACACATTTGCTAACCTCGTTGATGCAAAAGACCGCTATACCAAGGGTCACTCAACGAGAGTTGCATACTATACACAGAAAATCGCCGAGAAAATGGGACTTCACGAAAGCGAGATCAGAACGCTCGGCTATATCGCACTGATGCACGACTGCGGAAAGATAGGTATCCCCGACAATATCCTCACCAAGCCCGCAAGGCTCACTCCCGAGGAATTTGCGATAATGCAGAGCCATACCACCTACGGCGGCGAAGCGCTGCAGGACTTCACATCTATCCCCGGCATCGTAGAGGGTGCGCTTTATCACCACGAAAGATATGACGGCACAGGCTATCCTAAAAAGCTCAAGGGCGACAATATCCCGCTGTATGCAAGGATAATCTGCGTTGCAGATGCACTTGATGCAATGAACAGCGACCGATGCTACCGTTCGCACCTCAGACCTGACCTGATAAAGAAAGAGCTTAAAAGCAATGCAGGTACGCAGTTCGATCCCGACATCGTCGAGTGTGTGCTTGAACTGATAGAAGACGCAGTCATCAAGCTCGGACCCGACAAGAAGATTCCTAACAAATAAAAGCAGCTCCCATTTGAGAGCTGCTTTTTGTGCTTTAAGAATTATCAGAGCTTTCAGTATTATATATTTTGGAAGGGCTGACTTTGCACTCTGTGACCGAGATTTTGTACGGGAGATATCCCGATCTGAGCTGATATGCGATCTCTTTTGCAGCATTATAGTCGATATCTGGTTCCGAGATCGACAGATCGCTCGAATCAATAACTCCTCCGACTATCGGTGAAAGAATCGCTTTGCCGTCCACCCATATGGTTATCGCTGTGTCTTTCCCGGCAAACTTTTCCGTGGCTTCTTTGATCTTGTGCCTGCCGTCATCATTGAATTTCAGATTGAGCATCACCTTTTCACGATCTTTTCCCGATTCACCGGATGACGAATTATCCAGAGCATACCCGGACAACCCCAGAGCATCCTGGAATGCAGTTTCTGCGTTCTTGTCCCCGCTTATTCCTGCCTCAGCGGTTTCGATCTGATCGTTCCCAAGTATAAGCTCACCGTCGGGATTTTTTCCCTCACGGAACTCGACGAGGTTTTTTTCTGCGGATAAACGCAAAACCGCCTCTGTAACATTCAGGTCGTTGTTGAAATAGATCTTTACCGTCCTGTCTTTCGGTTGGGGCTGGATCGCATATTCCAATGATTCGAATTCAAATTTGCGTACGGCAAGGCTTTTCTTAAAGCGTTCGAGCAGCTGTCCGTCTGCACCGCCGAGCTTTTCAAAGTCCTCATCACTTATCTCATCGTCGATGTGGTAGGTGATATAGCTGTCATACTTGCTTGCGTAAGATTCTTCCTCGTTTCCGCTCGACGAGTCGCCGCAGCCTGCCAAAAGCATAGCCGCCGCAAGCACGGTCGTTAAAAGCCCCTTAAATCTGATGTTCATTTTTGTGTCCTCCTGTTTTTGAGAAAAGTATTGTCTTGAAATGCAGCATAACAGTAATTCCTTAAAAATCTTTATGCTTGGGTCAGTGCTGGTACTGATATACTTATATTATAATAGACGCATTTTTCAGCACAATATTACAAAAAGGACAAATAATTTTTTATCAGCGGCGTGCCCGTGGTCGGTTTTGTTGTTTATGCTTTTTGCTCAAATGCTCAGTTCAAAATGGTGTCGGTATCTATCTGGGTGACGAACCACTTGGAACAGTCGCTGACATCACTTGGGATATTTCCCTCAAGCAGCGGTTTGATTATCAGTTTTGCTTCCGAGAATCTGAATAGACGGTTGTTTCCCGAAAGGAAGCCGATGCTCTTGAACGCCCTTTCCTCACGGCTGCCGCCATTGATAAACGGAACTACGACCGCATTTCCCTCGTCTCTGACGCTGTTTATCAGCAGCTTCAAAAAGCAGGTATAGTTCTTATCCGAGGTATCCCTTACGAACCAGTCCATGATGCAGATGTGTCCCGAACGGTCAACTCTGTATACAATATAGCCCAGCAAGCCCTTGCCTCGCAGGACTTTGTATTTAGCATCTGATTTGTTGTCATCTACCTTCCATTTGAAATACTCCGCTGTACGCTTTATCCTTATGCGTCCGCAGTTGTTGATAACGTTCAGGTCGTCCTCGCTGAACGGACAGGATGTGAAAGATGACAGTGTCATGTTATGCTTTGCAAGGAACTTTTCAGTTCTTGCATGAGCTTTCTGAACATTTTTAGCTGCACTCTTTTTTGCCAGCTTGCTGTAAACGAGGTCGGCAGGTTTTGTTACGCACACAAGCGTATTGAGCGAGCCGATATGCTGCCAGCCCATTTTCATAAATCCCGGATATGAATTGTTGTTAGGGAAACCGATAAGCATATCCACGCCGTCCTGTCTGAGCAGTTCTTCCGCTTCGTTTACGATCTGTGTGAAAACGCCCTTGCCTCGTGCCTCGGGAACTACTGCCGAATCACAACTCTGCGCTGCGATAAAAGTCTTTTCGCCATAGCACGCAAGTGAACCCATAAACGAGTTGGTGCCTATGCTCTTGCCTTCTTCCTGCATATTAACAAAGAAGTGCTCAAGGCGGTCGGTATTGTTTTTATGCTTTTTGCTGAAATTCTTAAAGCTGATATCACAGCCGAATACTCTCAGGAACACTCTGTAAGCATCAACGAATTCCTCGCTGCGCTCACCTCTGCGGTCTCTGTCACCCGGGACGAGACAAACTATGCACCTGTCACTCTTATCGTAATAAGAAAGGAAAACATCTCCCGTCACAGGGATGATGCAGGACTTATATTCAAAGCCGATATTGCTCTGTATGTTTTCGGGTATGTCCAGCTGCTCATCTATATACCAGACATTTTCGGAAAGGTCTGCATGCGCCCAGTAATTCTTATATACACCCGGCGACTTAAGATCTCTCAGCGTGAAAAGTCCGAGCAGTTTTTTATCGCTGCCGACGTCCTTGCCATATGTCGAATTGCAGACGCAGATGTGCCAGATAGCCATATTCTCGGGCAGGTCACGCACCTCTGTCAGCGTTTCATCCGTAACGGAAAAGCGGCTGTCAAACGTAAGCCTGACCATATTTCCACCGTTTTCATCGTTCCAGTCGATATGATACACATAGTAATTATCACTGTCAAACACCATTGCCGGTGAAAGCATCTGGCTGGAATCGGATGTGTATATCTTTTTAGGTTCTGTCCATTTCACGCCGTCCGAAGATGCGGTAAGAAGAAATCTCTGGGACACCTTGCCATTAACATTTAAAGACTCTCTGAAAAGGATATTGAACACACCGTTCTTGTCGATGATACAAGGGTCGGAAAGATGATTGCCTTTAGCATTATACTGCGGCAGAGCGATCGGGTTTTTAGCAAGCGGTCTGAAGCCGAACACTGAATCTCCGCAATATACGCACGGATTCTCATAGGTATCTATTCGGTATGGATACGGTGTGCAGGTCATATACAAAACGCCGTCACGGCATACCATATCGGGATGCACTATCTGATCGGAGCCGTCATAGGTCGTTATACGGCAGATCTGCTCGACGTTTTTCAGTATCTTTTTAGTATTCTTCTTAGCTATATGCTTAGCAGTAAAGTGCGATACATTCTTATGGAAAAACTCGTTTTTTGTGATATAAGTATACTTGTATCTTACATCGCTTTTACGCATATCCATAAGAAGCTTGAATTTATTCATACCTTTATACCTCCGGTCATACTACTTTCCGATAACATATACGTAATTTGTTGTCGCAGTGCCTCCTATGTTGAGCATCATACAGTTGCGGGCACCCTCTATCTGATATCTTCCTGCCTGCCCTGAGACCTGACGGAAGCAGTCAAGCATCATTCTTGCTCCGGAAGCTCCCACCGGATGTCCGCATCCGATAAGTCCGCCGCTCGGGTTTATCGGTTTATCACCTGTAATGCTGATCCTTCCGGACTCTATCGCCTCATACTCCTTGCCCGGTGCGGTTATGCCGAACGCTGATATCGCCATATACTCGCTGGATGTAAAGCAGTCATGTGTTTCAAACGCATCTATATCGTCAACGCTGAGACCGCTGCGTCTGTACGCATCCAGCACAGCCTGCCTTGTCCACGGAAGGATATACTCACAGTTCTCCGACTCTTTGATCTTTGCATCAAAAAGCATAGGTGCAGTACGATGTCCGTAGCCCTTGATATATGGCACATCATTTTTTCCAAGCTCACCAAGCAGCTTTTCTGATGCAAGGATGACCACCGCTGCTCCGTCTGTGACCTGAGAGCAATCGGACACCGCAAGCCTTCCACCGATAAGAGGATTCGTCTCGGTACCTCTCATAGATGCCTGTTCAAAGCTCATAAACCATTTTCTTGTTTGTGCGAGCGGGTTGAGTTTTGCGTTTGAATAGTTGATCTGAGATATCCTTGCAAGAGAATCCATAAATGTTTTCTCGTCAAGAGCATATTTTCTGAGTATCTCGTCAGCCAGTTTTCCGAACAGCTTCGGGAAAGGCATATCTATACCCTTTGCTTCAAGTTCATAGTCGGCAGCTCTTCCCAGATAATCTCCGCCGAGCTTTGTATCGACCGTTTTCATAAGTTCCCAGCCGACAACGATAGCAAGGTCATAATCACCGCTCTTTATTTTGGTCATTGCGGCATCTATCGCAACAGATGAAGATGCACAGGCTGCCTCGTATCTTGCGCAGGGCACGCCGTAAAATGCCGGATCCACCTCGGTCAGAAAGCCTCCGAGATGACCCTGGTCAACATATTTTTCTGCAAGGAAATTACCCACAAAGGCTGCCGCACGGTTCTGCTCATTGAGCTTTTTCAGCATCTGAGTATCTATACCTACGTTTTTCAGTCCGTCGGTAACGGCTTCTCTGAGCAAGGCGACCATGCCCTTGCCTTCTTTTGCCCAGTTGCGTTCAAAATCCGTTTGCGCGCCGCCTAATATATATACTTTGTTTTCCATTGTTTCCACCTCATAATAATATCTTGCGCCGCTGCGCAGGTCCGCATGTCTGTCAACAGACGAAAATGATAAAACAGATATTACGAACGCTTGGATCTGAAGAAAGGTCTGAAGTCATATGCTGACGGCTCTATGCTGTCACACAAAGCCGACACATCTATCTTTTGCAGTATCTGCTTATCCACCGCTCTCATCAGCAGAGCTTTCAGATCGGTGATCTGTGAAAACGCATCAGCAAGTGCGAAAGGCGGACAGATATTGAAGCCCGTAGCCATCACGTCATCTGCAGAACGCATACTGTGCCCTATCTGTGCTGCACAGAACGCAGAATAAAGAATATAATCAGCCAGAAATTCGAGGCAGATATGTGCCTCAGCCGACTCGTTGTTTATAAGGGACGAAAAGGCTTTGGCATAGTCGCCCACATGGATAGCCTTTTTCATTTTTTCAGCGAACGGGAAAACATATTCCATTTTCTCACGGTACTGCTTTGAAGAAATATCATAGACCAGAGATGTCCTGCTGCCGTTGTCGTTAATTATAGTCTTATACAATCCCTGCTTTGTTTTTCTTCCGAGCTTTCCGCTTTCGACAAGCTCGTTTGCAAATGCAGGGAACTCATAGTATTGATTAGCGTAATCATCGGTATTGTTATACAGATTGTCCACGATCGCTTTGTGTACATCAAGTCCGACAAAGTCCGATGTGACCAGCGGCGCCATAGAGCGTCCCGAAAAAGGCCCGAGGATGGCATCTATATAATCTATACCGCCGTTGTCCTTATACTTTTCGGCATACTGCAGAGCTTTGTTGATAAACATAAAGCCTATCCTGTTGCCCAGAAATGCCGGCTGATCCTCGACCTCGACCACAGTGCGGTAGAGCGTCTCGGAAGCATACTTCGTGAGTTCTTCTTTTATCGTCTGATCTGTATACCCGGTACATATCAGCTCACAAAGAGACATGCTGTACGGCGGATTGAACATATGCAGTCCGAAGAAACGTTTTCTGTTTTCGGGACTGTAACACTTTGAAAGCTCGGTTATAGGCAGTCCCGATGAACCCGTACATGAAACGGCATCCGGCTTCATAGCCTTATTGACGATACAAGCGATCTCTTTTTTGACATCTATATCCTCAACTGCGCTTTCAAAGATCAGGTCAGACTCACTGACACAAGCCTCAAGAGATGAAAAATCCGCAGGGAAAAGATTCTTTTCTATGCTGTCCGCTCTGACCGATTTTACAGTGCGGGCAACAGTCGCCTTTACCTTTTCGATATTTCTTCCGACCATATACACTTTAGCATTTCCGAAAGATGCAAATATACCTGCAACATTATAACCCATTGAGCCGGTA
Source organism: uncultured Clostridia bacterium (assembly GCA_947302065.1). Classification (GTDB taxonomy): domain Bacteria; phylum Bacillota; class Clostridia; order Oscillospirales; family Ruminococcaceae; genus Hominimerdicola. The sequence goes on from CAMYUO010000105.1 coordinate 6,559, forward strand.
GCACCTATGACTGTAACCGTATTTATTTTCAAATCCGTCACTTCCTTATACTTGATATGTCACTTCCCTGCCGTTTCGGCAGCTTATGATCACACATCAGATTTCCCGATACATAATATTAATTTTATCACTTTTTTGGTATTATGTCAAGCAAAACAGCAGCAGCAGGTTTTGCAGTCTGCTCTGTATATCGCATACAG
>CAMYUO010000106.1 GCA_947302065.1 uncultured Clostridia bacterium
GTCTTATGGGTAGCAACCAGCACTTTCGACAATTCCTCAGGGTTCAGTTTGCCGTAATAAAGCACAGTATGCTTCAAATTAGGCAGATTAGCCAAGAGTCCGAGTAGCTGCTGGGGATCAGACTGACGAAGCTCGTCGGCACTCATCACGTCGCGATAGGCATTATGAGGCCCGTATGTGGCGTAGTTCACCAGATACTGGAAACTGGTGCGCTGGTCTTTCTTCGCATCGTCACGACTCTTCAGCACCAAACCCAGGGTGATAAGCGGCATAGGTATCTTTCGGGAGGCTATTTTGCCGTTTTTATCCTCAAGATACTCAAAATCGGTGAGCGTGACAGTGCCGTTGTTTATCGCATCGCCCGAAAAAGACACGCAAAGCCCTTTGTTAGAGGGATTTCCCTCGCTTGTTACGCTGAACGAGAAGCGCAGACCGTCAATAAGTATCTTGCCGCACGCAGCAAATCCGAGCTTTACAGGCAGCTCTTTTTTAGCAAAAAGTTTCATCTGATGACCTCCCAGACTGCATATTCAAAGCATATTATAGCACAAAACGAACAAAAAGAAAAGGCTTTTTTATTAATAATCCCGAATTTGCAGGATAACAGATTTCCTGTTGCATTTTTTGCTCAAATGTGCTATAATAAATTAGATTACGGGCACCGCCCGCATACATCATCTGAGAAATCTCTCGCCTTGTAGGGAACTTGGGCGAATGAAAGGAAAGATATACGATATGAAAAAACTTATGCTTGGAAACGAAGCGGTGGCAAGAGGTCTTTACGAAGCCGGCTGCCGTATCGCATCGGCGTATCCGGGAACTCCGTCGACGGAGATAACCGAGACGCTGGCAAAGTATGATGAGGTCTATGCTGAATGGGCACCGAACGAGAAAGTTGCTATGGAAGTCGCTCTGGGTGCATCTATCGCAGGTGCAAGAAGCTTTTGTGCAATGAAGCACGTAGGACTCAATGTTGCAGCCGATCCTCTTTACACAGCAGGCTATACCGGCGTAACAGGCGGAATGGTCGTTGCAGTTGCCGATGACCCGGGAATGCACTCGTCACAGAACGAGCAGGATTCAAGACATCACGCCATCGCATCGAAAGTGCTTATGGTCGAGCCTTCCGATTCGGCAGAGTGCAAGGAGTTTGCAAAAAAGGCTTATGAGCTTTCAGAAAAGTTCGACTGTCCTGTACTTCTGAGACTTTCGACAAGAGTTTCACACTCCCAGTCGGCTGTTGAGATCGAGGACAGAGTTGAAAAAGACCTTATCCCGTACGAAAAAAATATCGACAAGTATGTTATGATGCCTGCAAAGGCAATCAAGCGTCACCCGATAGTTGAGGACAAGCTGAAAGCTGCTGCCGAGTTTGCAGAGACGAGCGACCTTAACAGAGTAGAGATGGGCGACACAAAGATAGGCGTTATCACCGCAGGCATCTGCTATGAATATGCAAAGCAGGCACTCGGCGATAAGGCAAGCTTCCTCAAACTCGGTATGATAAATCCTATGCCGACAAAACTTATAAAGGACTTTGCCGCAAAGTGCGATAAGGTCTATGTCATCGAGGAACTCGACGGCATAATCGAGAGCCACTGCAAAAACATCGGCGTTGACGTTGTCGGAAAAGAGATATTCGGATACATCGGCGAGATATCGCAGACTATCGTTTCCGAGAAGATACTCGGCACAAAGCCCGAGTTCGATACCTTCGCAGAGAACGTGCCCGTAAGACCGCCTGTAATGTGCGCAGGCTGCCCTCACAGAGGACTGTTCTACTGCCTCAAAAAGCTGGGCGTGACCGTATCGGGCGACATCGGCTGCTATACACTCGGCGCAACAGCTCCTCTCGCAGCTATGGATTCTACTATCTGTATGGGCGCATCTATCTCAGCGCTGCACGGCTTTAATAAAGCTCTCGGCGAAAAGGCTGAAAAGAACTCTGTCGCTGTCATCGGCGATTCCACATTTATGCACAGCGGTATGACCAGCCTTGTGAACGTTGCATATAACGCAACAAATTCAACTGTTATAATCCTTGACAACTCTATCACGGGTATGACAGGTCACCAGCAGAACCCGACAACAGGCAAGAACCTCAAGGGCGACCCTGCTGCTGCGGTAAATCTCGTTGACCTTTGCCACGCTATCGGCATAAAGAGCGTAAGAGTCGTTGACCCTTACCACATGGCTGAAACCGAGGCTGTCATCAAGGAAGAGCTTGCAAAGGACGAGCCGAGCGTTATAATCTCACGCAGACCATGTGCCCTGCTCAAATACGTTAAGCACAACCCACCGCTCAAAGTCGATAACGACAAGTGCGTCGGCTGTAAGCAGTGCCTGAAGATCGGCTGTCCCGCTATCTCGATGCACGACGGCAAGTCGGTCATCGACCATACCCAGTGCGTAGGCTGCGGCATCTGCACAGAGATGTGCAAACCGGGTGCTATCGGATAAACAGAGAGCGCAGGGGGAGTAAAAATGAATTTTGATTTTGATAAAGACGATAAAATGGCGTTTGGCGTAATAGGCGCCCTTCTCGGAGCAGCACTCGCAATGGGACTGTGGTGCCTGCTCGGCTATTTCGGAAGAATGGCATTTTTATGCGGAATCGCTATGTGCGTTGGAACTGTCGGCGGATATTATCTGTTCGGCAAGGGTATGAGTATCGGCGGACTTGTTATATGCGGTATCATTATGCTTGTAGCTGTGTATTTCTCGGTAAGGCTGAGCTATGGTCTGTGGCTTTACAATAAGATGGACGGCTTAATGTCGTTCGGGGATTGTTACAGCAAGATAATGGAGCTGCTTGAATCGCTGGGCGAAAAGGGTTCTTTCTATAAAGACCTCGCACTCGGCTACCTGTTCACCATAGGCGGCGGTTTCTATATGCTGTTCAAGCTGGACATAATAGACACTTGATACTTATCCGATGAGAACAACAATTAACTAAGGAGTTGTGATAAATGGAAACTAAATCAATAATGATAGTGGGCGTGGGCGGACAAGGCTCGCTGCTCGCATCAAGACTTATAGGAAACGTTCTGCTGCAGCATGGCTACGACGTTAAGGTGTCCGAGGTGCACGGAATGAGCCAGAGAGGCGGCTCGGTAGTTACCTATGTAAAGTACGGCGACAAGGTATATTCGCCTGTCGTTGAAAAGGGCGAGGCTGACATCATCATCAGCTTTGAAACGCTCGAGGCTGCAAGATATGTGCCTTTCCTCAAAAAAGGCGGTCATATCGTGCTCTCCACACAGCAGATAGACCCGATGCCGGTCATCACGGGTGCGGCAACTTATCCCGAGAATATCGTTGACAAGCTCAAAGGCATGGGCATAGATGTTATCGCTGTCGATGCGCTGAAAATAGCAGAGGAATGCGGCAACGCAAAGGCATCAAACGTTGTGCTCATGGGCGTTGTATCGACAAAGATGCCGTTTGATGAGGCTTGCTGGAACAAGGCTGTTGAGGAATGTGTTCCTGCCAAGTTCCTTGAGCTTAACAAGAAAGCATTCGCAATGGGCAGACAGGCTTGATATTTAGGAGGAAGTGACTATGGGAAAGTATTGGAATGAATCTATGGAATGTGCTACCCTCGATGAAATGAGGGCACTGCAGAGCTTCCGCCTGCAAAAGACAGTCAAGAGAGTTTACAACAATGTGCCGTATTACAGGGATATGATGGACAAGGCAGGCGTCAAGCCCGAGGACATCAGAAGCGTTGACGATCTGCACCTGCTGCCTTTCACCTGCAAGCAGGATCTGCGTGACACTTATCCTTACGGACTGTTTGCGTGCCCGATGGAAGATGTCGTAAGACTTCACGCATCGTCGGGAACAACAGGCAAGCAGATAGTTGTCGGTTACACAAGAAATGACCTTGATATGTGGAGCGACTGCGTTGCCAGAGCGCTGACAGCAGCGGGCGCAACTAACAAGGACTTTATGCACGTTTCCTACGGCTACGGTCTGTTCACGGGCGGTCTGGGACTGCACGACGGCGCAACAAAGGTCGGTATGACGACTATCCCTGTTTCGTCGGGCAACACCAAGAGACAGATAACCATTTTGCAGGATTTCGGCTCGACATTTATCTGCGCAACACCGTCTTATGCGCTGTATCTTGCTGAGACTATGAGAGAAATGGGCATCAGCAAGAACGACCTCAAGCTCAAAGCAGGCATCTTCGGTGCAGAGGCGTGGACAGAGCAGATGCGCAGAGAGATCGAGGAAAAGCTCGGCTGCAAGGCTATGGATATCTACGGTCTGACCGAGATAACAGGCCCAGGCGTTGCGTTTGACTGTGAATGTCAGGACGGTATGCACATCAATGAGGACAATTTCATTCCTGAGATAATCGACCCAGACACCGGCGAGGTGCTGCCTTACGGTCAGGAGGGCGAGCTGGTGTTCACCTGCATCAACAAGGAAGCTTTCCCGATACTCAGATACAGAACAAAGGACATCTGCGTGCTTGAAAGAGGCACCTGCAAGTGCGGAAGAACACTTATCAAAATGCGCAAGCCAAGAGGCAGAACAGACGATATGCTCATCATCAGAGGCGTCAACGTATTCCCGTCTCAGATCGAGTCGGTACTGCTCTCGCTGGGTGACACATCGCCTTACTATCAGATCGTTGTTGACAGAAAGAACAACACCGATACGTTCGAGATCCAGGTCGAGCTGCCCGAGCATATGCTCTCGGATACTATCAAGACCATCGAGGATATGGAGGCAAGGATCACAGAGGCGCTGCACTCAACGCTCGGTATCCAGCCTAAGATCCGTCTCGTAGAGCCTAAGAGCCTGCCACGTTCAGAGGGCAAGGCTGTCAGAGTTATCGACAAGAGAAAGCTTATAGACTAACAAACATACTAATATACTACACTACACTATATATAAAGGAGGTTTTTACTATGACAGTAAAACAGCTATCCGTATTCGTTGAAAACAGACCGGGAAGACTCAGCGCTATCACCAAGTTGCTGGGCGATGCAAAGATCAACATTCGTGCGATGTCTATTGCAGACACAAAGGATTTCGGTATCCTGCGCCTTATCGTTGACGATGCTGACAAGGCTCTCAAAGTCCTCAAGGACGAGGGCTGCTCGGTAACTATCACAAATGTTCTGGTGCTTCGCATCACAGACAGACCGGGAAGCCTTGCAGAGGCTATGTACGCTCTTTACAAGGACAACATCAGCGTAGAGTATATGTATGCGGCTTTCATCAACACAGAGAGCAACACAGCTTGTCTGGTGCTGCGTGTTGACGATAACGACAAGGCTACCGTCGCTCTTTATGACAGCGGCTACAAGCTGCTTGCCCAGAACGAGCTTGGCTGATAAAAAATATGTTTTTTTCGTTCCCGTGCAATATGTGCGGGAACTGCTTTTTTTGCAGCATTTTCAGGTGATTTGTTGCTTATTGCTAATTTTAAAATTTATGTAAAAGCTAAAAAAACACTTGATTTTTTTTGCAGATGTGTTATTATAATAATAGGCATGAGTAGAGGTCGTGCCAAAGACTATCAAGGAGGTTGTCATTATGGCTTATAAGATCAGTGACGAGTGCATCGGCTGCGGCGCTTGCGTAGACGGCTGCCCGGTTGGTGCTATTTCTATGGACGGAGATAAGGCAAAGGTTGACGCTGACGCTTGCATCGATTGCGGCGCTTGCAACGGCACATGCCCTGTAGGAGCTCCGACTCAGGAATAATCTTTACTTAATCACAAAAGCGCTTGCTTGCAGAGAAATTTGCGGGCAAGCGTTTTTCTTTGCCGCAGCGGCGGTCGCGCAACAGAGTATCCGCAAGGATACTCCCGTGGGCGTCCTTTAGGACGGTCAGCGTCGCATATCGGTTTGAGCGGACAGCGTCTTTTGTGTCGCTCCGGGCATTACATAGTGCAGAATTGTTTTTGGGGCTTTCCGGTCGCCCCAAACCCTTTGGGTGCACATCTATTACTAAGCGACAAATTCTGATTTATCTCTCAGCTACCCTTGCAAACCGAAAACCTTCTTGTGTATTTCGCACAAAATCGAAACATTTTCTTATGCATTTTTAGGGTGATTACAGAATTATTACAACTTGGTTACAGAAAAGGTTGACTCACCATATGTGGTTGTGGTATACTTGCAATTGGGGAAATATAGTATTGCAAGGAGTTTAATCTACAATGGGTTATTTGAAGACAGGTGTTCCTAAGAAGATAGCTGTTGCTGCAACGTGCTTTGTTCTTGGCATCGGCACAATGCTTTGCTACGGTTCGGATAATTTGGACGGCATCACCTCAGACCAGTCAAGCAGTGAAACATCTGCTGTAACTACCACACAGACAAGCGAAGCTACCTATACAGTAGCGACCTATAACGCTTCGCCCGCAAAGACCTCATGGAGCGGCGCAAAGATCGAGCCTGAGATAAAGGGCAATGTCACCACAAAGGCGACTACCACAACAAAGGCAACTACAACAACTAAGGCAACAACTACCACCAAGGCAACGACAACAACGCCGCAGGCTACCACAACAACAAAGGCAGCCACCACGACAACTGCGGCAACGACCACAAAGCCGGCAGTTACGACTTCCAAAAAGATAAACGGCAACCCTGCAGTTTACGATGTCGGCGGTTCGGTAAAGGAAAGACTCAACTCTGTTAAGCCGGAAGAGCTCAAGCAGACGATCACAGTAACAGGCAATGAGAGAGCTATCCTTGAAAAGTATATGAAGGCTCTTGTAAACGACAAGA
>CAMYUO010000107.1 GCA_947302065.1 uncultured Clostridia bacterium
AAAAGAGGTTTTGACGTATTTTTTAAGCTCTGCATCGGGAAAACAGCTGCAAACAGAGAGAACAGCGCAGCTGCGGCTGGCATCTTGCATTTCGAGAACAATTATGCTATAATTCATATAATGTGTTTAATATATTTTTGTTTTGGACAGGGGAGTTGACCTATGAAACTAAAAAAAGATTTTATAACGCACGAATCCAACGGAGAGGTAATGCTCGTTGCAACGGGCAAAGCCAAGTTCTCGGGTTTGGTGCGTGGAAATAAGATGCTCGGTGAGATACTCACGATGCTTAAAACGAACACCACAGAGGAGCGCATCGTCAAGAGCCTGCGTGCAAAATATGATGCTCCCGCAGGCAAGGTCGAATCAGACGTTCACAGCGTTCTGATGAAGCTGAGAAAGATCGGTGCGATAGAGGAAAAAAGATGACAGCGACATACAAAATCGCAGACAGGGTCATCGAGATAAGCTCACTGTACGGTGATGTTCACGACTATTGCAGGCAGTACCGATTTGACGGCGTTCCCGACTTTTCGGTGGTCACGGTGCAGGCTGATATTGACGCAGAGCGTGAAAAGGAAAAAATAACTGCCGAGGCTGAGAACAGGACATCTCATTCAGCTTCTGACGGTTATATGGAGGAACTTGCGGTCTATCGGAAGATAGCAGAAAAGATGCTTGAATACGATACGTTCCTGTTTCACGGCTCGTGCGTGGCTGTTGACGGGGTCGGCTATCTGTTCACGGCAAGCTCGGGCACGGGAAAGTCCACGCACACAAGGCTGTGGCGTGAATTTCTCGGTGAAAGGGCAGTCATGGTCAATGATGACAAGCCGCTGATAAGAGTCGGTGATGACGGTGCGACGATATACGGCACGCCGTATAACGGGAAGCACGGGCTTGGAAGCAACATTGCAGTTCCGCTGAAGGCTGTCTGTCTGCTTGAACGTGCGCAGACAAATTCTATCTGCGAGGTCGGTGCGGCAGAGGCGTATCCTATGCTGGTACAGCAGATGTACCGACCGGGCGAACCGATGCAGCTTGCGAGGTCTATGAGTCTGCTCGATGCGATGATACGCAGTGTAAGGCTTTACAGGCTCGGCTGCAATATGGATATTTCTGCGGCAAAGACCGCTTATGAGGGAATGAAATGACATACGAAGAATATCTTGAAAGCAACGGCGAGATGACCTACACGAATGTGGGTACAAGCATGATGCCGCTGCTCAGACAGCACCGTGACCTTTTTACTGTCAGAAAAAAAGACAGTGCAAGATGCAGGGCAGGCGATGTGGTGCTATACCGCAGACCGCCTGACAGCTACGTTCTGCACAGGGTGGTCGAGGTCAGAAAAAAGGATTATGTTATTCTTGGTGACAACTGCATCAAAAAGGAATACGGCATCACGGACGGTGATATCATCGGAGTGATGACAGGCTATGTCCGCAAGGGCAGGGAACATACCGTAAAAGACCGCAGCTACCGCATTTACAAGGCGTATATAATGCATACGATAACGCTGCGTGTGATATTCAAGAAAGCAAAACTCAAAATGAAAAGAGCAGTCAGAAGACTATTATGAAAAAGAACAACGCTGTAAAATGGCTTTATGCCGTTCCAAAAAAGAAAAAAGGATATATCGCTGCTCTTATGCTCGTTCAGTCGCTCAACGGAGCAAGCGGTGTTCTTTATGCGCTGTTTCTGCGCAATATCGTTGACAGCGCTGTTGCTCACAATAGTACAAAATTCTGGACACAAGTGGCGTTCATCATCGTTCTTGTCATTGCGCAGATAGCGATGAGAGCGCTGATACGCTGGCTCAATGAGCTTTCAAAATCGACCTTTGAAAACATTTTCAAGGCAAGGCTGATGAAAAACATACTGCACAAGGATTTTGCGACTGTCAACGCAGTACATTCGGGTGAGTGGCTCAACAGGCTCACCAATGACACGGTCGTGGTCGCTGACAGCTATGTTGAGATACTGCCGGGGCTTGCGGGAATGGTAGTCAAGCTTATAAGCGCTGTGATAATGATGATTGTGCTCGATTGGCGGTTTGCCTGTATACTTCTTCCGTGCGGGGTGCTGCTGTTGTTTTTCACATATGCGTTTCGCAGGGTGCTCAAAAAGCTGCACAAGAACGTTCAGGAGAACGACGGAAAGCTGCGCATCTATTTGCAGGAGCATATCGGCAGCCTGATGATGATACGCTCGTTTGCGGCTCAGGAACAGACCGAGGGTGAGGCTCTTGACAAGATGCAGGCACACAAAAGTGCGAGAATGAAAAGAACGAGGTTCTCAAACCTTTGCAACATCGGCTTTGGTGCGGCAATGAACGGTATGTACTTGTTCGGTGCTGTCTACTGCGGATACGGCATTCTCAACGATACTATTTCGTTTGGCACGATGACCGCAATCACTCAGCTCATTGCGCAGATACAGAACCCGTTTGCGAGCATTACAGGCTATCTGCCAAAATTCTATGCGATGACGGCGAGTGCAGAGCGCCTTATGGAGATAGAGCGTTTTGATGACGAGGAAGCAAAGCCGCTGCCTCTTGAAGAGGTCAAGGCGCACTATGCAGAAAAACTCGGGAGCATTGCGCTGGAAAATGCGTGTTTTACTTACTATCCGAATGTTGAAAGCATAGATGCACTGACTAAAGACGATCAGCCGACAGTGCTTGAAAACATCAGTTTTCAGATACAAAAAGGGGAGTATGTTGCGTTCACCGGTCACAGCGGATGCGGCAAATCAACTGCGCTGAAGCTGCTGATGAGTATTTACAGGCTTGACAGCGGTGAGCGGTTGCTCATATGCAAAGACGGTAGTTTTCAGCCGCTTGACAGCAGGTGGCACAGACTATTTGCTTATGTTCCGCAGGGCAATCAGCTGATGAGCGGAACGATCAGAGATATTGTTTCGTTTGCAGACAAGTCTCAGTCGGGTGACGAAGAAAAGATAGCAAAGGCTTTGAAAATAGCCTGCGCAGATGAGTTCGTCGGCGAGCTTGAAAAAGGCATCGACACTTTGCTCGGTGAGCGTGGAACGGGTCTTTCCGAGGGTCAGATGCAGCGCATCGCAATTGCAAGGGCGATATTCAGCGAAAGCCCTGTGCTGCTGCTTGATGAGGCGACAAGTGCGCTTGACGGGCAGACCGAAAAGCAGCTGCTTGAAAACCTGCGGAGTATGACCGATAAAACGGTCGTTATCGTTACGCACAGACCTGCTGCGCTGGAGATTTGCGACAGGGTAATGAAGTTTTCGGAAAACGGCGTGGAACAATGACATACTATTATATAAGCCTATATAAGCCCGATGCGTACAGCGTCGGGCATTTTTGCGCACAAAAAAAGCGGCTGACAGCACAGGCTGTTGACCGCTTTGTCTTATTTAATTGACGGGAATGATAGGCAGTTCGTATTCTTCGCTTGTTGATGTGACATTTTTGGTGGTCTCTTTGGTCGTGGTATCTTTTTTATCACCACTTGATGACTTTGCCGTTGTTTGTGCAGGCTCGCCGCCGGATGAGCCGTCAGGGCTGCTCTGAGATGATGAACTGTCATCGGGCTGAACGTTTGTCTGCTGACTGCCGCCCTGTTCGGAGGTACTGTCGGAAGAATCTCCGCTCGGAACGGAGCTGTCATTTGTCATTTGCGTGCCGCCGTTTGCTGAGCCGGAACTGTCGCCGGCATCACTGCTGTCTTTGATCGCTGACGAACTGCTGTCAGCGGCAGATGAAGAATTGCTGTCGGTGTCAGAACTGCTGCTGTCAGACTTGCAGCCTGTGAGCATAAGACCGAGAAGCAATGTAAGTATCAGAAGTTTTTTCATGGTATCTCCTCTATTTATCGCTCTGAAAGAGCATTTTTCTTGATTATATCAGATTTACAGGGCATTGTCAAGAAATGTGATTGCGCACTCACGGCTTGGTTCGGCCTGATACCTGCCTTAATTTGTTAATCGCAGGATATCAATTTAGAATGTATATTATGTAAAAGAATTAACTTTGTACATATTGCATAGAAAGTATAAAACTGCGTTGACAAAAGTGTGAATATGTGATATACTGACAACATAAGCGGGGCAAAAATAGCCCTGTGTAACGGAAACTTTCGCAGGGTGGGTGATGCCCTGTAGTTATCAGAACAGGAGGTAAACCTGAAATGTGGTATTAAGCTGAGATTCAAACACACAAGTCTGTCGAACACACTAAGAATCTATTATGGAAACGAGGGTGTAGAGATGAAAAAAACAAAAAGTAAAGTATTAAGCATTGTTCTGTGTTTGTGCATGATATTCCCGTATATGACGGGGTTCAGCATGATCGCAGACGCAGAGGAAACGCAGCTCAAGGAAACGATAGTATTTGGGGACCTTGGTCTTACAAACGCAACACAGTATCTTGAACCGTTTGCAGGAAAAGGTTTTACCGTTCAGTTTGCGGGCGGATCTAATGACGGAAAGTATTATACCACAGGCAGTGGTACACGTGTGTACGGCAACGGTACTATGACTGTTACTTCCAAGGGCGGTGTTCTGACTGAGATAGAGGTAACATATGACAGCAGTTACAAGCCTTCATCAGCTGACGAGGTCGTCAATGTCGGAAGTTACGCCGCAGAGACCGGTACATGGACCGGTGCTGCTGCTTCCGTCACATTTACCAGACCCTCAGGCACCGGTCACTGGCGTGTTAAATCAGTCAAGGCTAAATCTGTTGAGATCAAAACCACACAGCTGACATCAGGTATGCTGGATGGACAGAGTTCTTCGGCGGTCGTAACACCCGATATCACCACCGGTTTTACTGCAGTAACTGATACATCTGCTATCGAGGTGTGGCCTGACGCACCAAAAGACGCTAAGACATATCTGTTTTATGGATTTGACAGCACAAATAAGTACTGGAATGTAGCTGTTTTTGAAGAAGGTAAATTCAAGAATCACACCAGCGGTATTTTTTCTGTTTCCAGCACGCTTCAGCTCCTGCAAAGCGATAAGATCTACTTTACAAGCGGCGATTTGCCGGCTGAGGCTGCAGTCAAGACAGCTCCGCAGGCTAACGATCTTACATACAGCGGTCAGGCACTGGCTCTTGTTTCTGCAGGTGTGGCTGAGACCGGCACAATGCAATATCAGCTCGGAACAAACGCAACTGAAGAGCCTACCGGCACATGGGCTGATAGTATTCCCGAAAAGACCGATGCAGATGACTATTTCGTTTGGTACAGAGCTTATGTTGACGATACCAATATAAGCGCTGCCGGCTGCGTTAAGGCTGAAATAGCTCCTAAGGCTGTCAAGGTCAGCGGTATCACAGCAAATGATAAGGTGTACGATAACCAGACCGCTGCAACTCTTGATTGCAGCAATGCAGCATTTGACGGCATCGTTGAAGGTGACACACTTACAGTTTCTGCAGCGGGTGCTTTGGCTGATGCAAACGCAGGCGATGACAAGACCGTTAATATCTCCGGTCTTACACTCGGCGGCGCAAGTGCAGCTAACTATGCTGTATCAGATACAGGCAGCCAGACTACTGCAACAGCAGATATTCTCGCCAGAGCAGTAAAAGTAACAAATGTTCTGGCAGATAATAAGGTATATGACGGTACAACTACCGCAAATATGATGACTATGCTCGCCGATTTCGATAATATGGTAGAAGGCGATGATCTTACAGTTTCAGCAACAGGTACATATGCTGATGCTAACATCGGCGTTGACAAGATAGTTACTATCACAAGTCTTACTCTTGGCGGCGAAAGCGCTTCTAACTATGTTATTTCACCTGTTGGTACACAGACCGCAACGACAGCATCCATCACTGCTAAGGTCGTTACAGTCAGCGGCATCACAGCTGAAGATAAGGTTTATGACGGCAACACCGGTGCAACTCTTGATTGCAGCAATGCAGTATTTGATGGCAAAGCTGAGGGCGACGTGCTCACAGTTACAGCTGTCGGTACTTTTGCAGATGCAAATGCAGGCGAAAACAAGACTGTTAATATCTCCGGTTATGTTCTCGGCGGCGAAAGCGCTTCTAACTACGTTATTTCACCTCAGGGCACGCAGACCGCAACAATGGCAGCTATCACTGCTAAGCCTGTTACAGTCAGCGGCATCGTTGCAAGCAACAAGGTATATGATAAGAATGTAAATGCTTCACTGTATTTCAATAATGCAGTATTTGATGGCAAAGCTGAGGACGACGTGCTCACAGTTACAGCTGTCGGTACTTTTGCAGATGCAAATGCAGGCGAAAACAAGACTGTTAATATCTCCGGTTATGTTCTCGGCGGCACAAGCGTTAACAACTACACTCTTGCAGCTGAAGGCAATCAGACAACTGCAACCGCTACTATAATCAAGAAGAATGTAATAGTAAACGGTATCACAGCTGAAGATAAATTCTATGACGGTACGACAACTGCAACATTTGATACTGATGAGGCATCATTCAACGGACTTATTTCCGGTGATACCCTTACAGTTTCAGCAACAGGTGATTTTGAAAATGAGATCGTTGGCACCAACAAGCTTGTCAGGATCACCGGACTTACTCTCGGCGGCGCAAGCGCAGATAACTACGCATTTGCTCTGACCGGCAATCAGACAACATCAACAGCAGACATCGAAAAGAGACTCGTTATCGTTGCTGCAGACAATCAGACAGTTACTATCGGCGGCGAGATCGATACTTCACTTGCTAAGGTCATCAGTCTGAACTTTG
>CAMYUO010000108.1 GCA_947302065.1 uncultured Clostridia bacterium
CTACCTTCCTGCTCGAGTTCCGCTACGGTCTGCCGAGCTATGTGCATATCCTGCACGACGCAGGCTACGTTACAGGTCTGACAAAGTTCCTGCTTCACGAAACAGGACTCGTTCCCAAAGAGCAGTTCATCGTAGACAACGTGCCCGCCAAGTATCAGCAGCAGATAGCTGACGACATCAAGGCAACTTCCGACAAGCGTGAGATACCTGTATACTTCGACCCTGATGCAGGCGCAATGCAGGATGTCATCAGAGGTCTTGACCACAAGGGCAGAGGACTTATCCTTGGCAGCGGCTGGGATAAGGAGCTTGCCGCAGAGATAGATGCAGACTTTGTTTCTATCGCCTGCCCGACACCTTACCGCATCGTGCTGACAACAAATTATGTCGGCTACACAGGCGGTCTGAGAGTCATAGAGGACATCTACAATACCGCACTTGCTACATATAAGTAAACATTCACAGCTGCCGTTTTTGCGGCAGCTTATGCTTTAAAAAGGAGTATGATTTTATGCCAAAGGTCGCAGCAGCAACGAGCGACGGATTTGAGATAAACGAGCATTTCGGGCACGCAAAGTTTTTCCGTGTCTATGAGCTTGGCGAGAGCGATTATACTTTTCTCGAGGTGCGTGACGCTGTCGCAGCCTGTCAGCATCAGCTCGGTCATGATACCACACGGTTCGATAAGATAATCGAGCTGCTCTCCGACTGCGATGCACTGCTCGTGCAGAAGATAGGTCCCGGCGCAGCCGAGTACCTTATAAAGAAAAATGTCAGAGTCTTTGAGGTCAGCGGCAGCATCGACGCCGTGCTAAAAAAGTTCATCTCAGATAAGATATTGTGACATAAATGCACTCGTGCAAAAAAATGTATGAGTGCATTTTAAATTTATTGTTGACACTGCCGAAACAGTGTGATATACTCATAAAAACGAGATAAATGCCGCTTTGTGCAATCTGCATCACTGCACCGTTTGCATTAGTCTCTTTGTTGTGCATATGTACAAACCGTGAAGAACTTTTAAATTTAATTGGGAATTCTTCACCTTTTGCGTGACTGTTATATGTAAGGCAAAAATGCCGCAGCAAAGAGCGCCAAATGTCGGGTGATATTCTGGGAGCTATCAGTTCTGATAACTCCTGTCATGCGGGAAACAGCTGATGCAGTAAAAGGATTCGGTCTGATCGGAACACTATTTATAGGAATGTTTGACAGACGATTCGCTTGTGTACAGAACGGGTCGGGTCAAGATAATGCAGCAGCTGTGTACCGCCATAAAATGAAAAGGGGGCGGTGCTTATCTATGGAAATAAAAACGATGACAGGCTGCATATTCTGATACCTGTCCCTGTACTTACACGGATACTTCGCAAAGAGGCAGCCGAGATCAGCGTTCCCGACATTTCGCAGGTGCTCCTCGGTTCACCATTTTTCGCTGCCGCATCAAGTGCCTATGCAGCTCAGACCACAACTGCTATCAAGGCAGCCGGTCACACAATGAGCCTCAAGCTTATCACTGCTATCACTGCGGGCGCTATAACAGCCGGTGCAGTGACTGCTTCGATAGTGCTTACAAACAAAAGTCCTCAGGACAGCTCGGAAACTCAGGCTTCTCATACCGATGCTCAATATGATATCAGACAGCTCAGTGCAGTTGTTAAAAGCATCAGTAACAGGCCGATAGCCGAAGCTAAGCAAACACTTTATGAAAGCTTCGGTATCCCAGCGGATCAGTGGGAAACAGAGCAAAGCGGCTCTGTAACTTACCACACCGGCAAGATCCCCGGCGGCATCAGGTTAAGTCACAATGAGTTCGATAGTATCGTGCTTGTCGAAAAAGACGGTTCAGGCGTCGTTTATAATAAAGGTGAAACTGTCCTGATCTATAAGGTCTATGACAGTTATAACGATGCCGCCGCCGCAAAGGCTTTGCTGACAGATCATCTTTCAGCCGAGCTCAGCGCAGACAGCAATGATCACAGTTCATCGTGGACAACAGACAGCGGCAAGGTAAGCGTTTCGATAAGCGCTTCCTCTGACGGTAAGACAGGCATACTTACTCTCTGTTTTAAGGAAGAATAGATACAGAAAAATGGAAATGGAAAAAATGAAGAAGATCACAAATAAAAAAGTATTATGGATAAGGAGAATTTGTATGAAAAAGAAATTTTTATCAATGACACTGGCAATTTGTATGGTTTTCGGTTCGGCATCTGCTTTGCCGCAGTCATATTTTGCCGACAACACGTCCATTTCTGCAAGTGCTGAAAGCTATTATAAGTATGGCAACTATAACTATACTATCCTTTCAGACGGAACTGTAAGGATAACGATGTTCCATAATAAGGAGAAGGCAGCTGTCAATGTAACTATCCCGTCAACAATAAACGGCAGAAAAGTTACCTCGATCGGATCATCTGCGTTCCTTTTGGAGCGTATTGGTGCTGTCACTATTCCTGAGGGCGTTACATCTATCGGATATGGTGCTTTCAGAAAGAGTACCGCAACATCTATCAGTATCCCGAGCACAGTAACAAAGATCGATTATACGGCATTCAACAGCTGCGACAACCTGCTGAAAGTTGTTGTCAGCTCCGCAAATAAAACCTATTCTTCTGCAAACGGTGCTTTGCTCAGCAAAGACGGCACAGAGCTTAAATATATCCCGAGCGCCTATGCTGTCTATACGATCCCAAACACCGTAAAGACCTTTGCTCAGTACGCTGTTTACAATAATAACAAGATCCAGATACTCAATATCCCTGATTCCGTTACGAGCATCAAGGGCACTGCTATCGAATCCAACCCGCTGCTCAAAACAATTAATGTCGGCGCAGGAGTTACTCTTCTTGCAGGATATCCTGCAAGCGGAGAAGCAGGAGTTGACTTTTATCACAACCTTGGTAATTTTGCACAGATAAATGTATCTGCATCAAATAAGACCTATGCATCTGTTGACGGTGCACTCTATAACAAGAGCAAGTCAACGCTGCTTCTTTGCCCGAAGCATAAGAACACGATAAGTATCCCGACGACCACAACCAAGATCAGAAGTTATGCTTTCAAATACAATGATGCTCTCACAAATCTGTATATCCCAAACAGTGTCAAGACCATCGAAGAGGATGCGTTCTTAAATTGTAAAGCGCTTAAAAGCGTTATTCTCCCTTATGGTCTGAAAACGCTCGAATCCAGTGTCTTCTATGGTTGCTCCAGCCTTGCGGGCATCACTATCCCGTCCGGTGTTACAATGATAAAAGCAAGTGCTTTCCAAGGCTGTTCAAAGCTTTCGACTGTTGTTATCCCAAACACCGTTACCGAGATCAGAGGCTACGCCTTTGAAGGCTGCACCGCTCTTAAGGATCTTTATATCCCAAGCAGTGTTACAACTTTAAATAACTATGCGTTAGGTTCTGCAAAACCTGTTATCTACGGCAAAAAGTCGAGCCAAGCTGAAACACTGGCAAAGAACAAGAGTCTCACATTTAAAGAGATCTCTCAGAATTTCACCAGATTTGCCGGCGTTGGCAGATACGATACCGCAAAGGCTATCTCCGCAGAGGGCGTGAAATCAACTTCCAAGACAGTTGTCCTCGCTTCCGGTCTCAATTACGCAGATGCTCTTGCAGGTGTTCCGCTTGCAACGAAACTCAATGCACCTATCCTTCTTGCAACAAAGAACACACTCCCCGATGAAACAATCGGTGAGATCAAGCGTCTTGGTGCTAAAACCGTCTATATCCTCGGCGGTGAGGGTGCTATCGCTGGTAACGTTGATACATATCTGAAAAAGAACAATATCAAAGTTATTCGTGTTGCAGGAAAGACTCGTTATGAAACAGCAACAAAGATCGCTGCGAAAGTCAAGTCTGCACCTACCGAGATATTCTTCGTATACGGTCTCAACTATGCTGATGCACTTTCTGCAAGTGCTGTCGCAGCAATTAAAGGCGCTCCGATAATCTATCTGCAGAAGAACGCAGATCTGGATGCAGCTACCGCAAGCTATCTGAAATCTGTCAAGGGCAAGGTTAAGAATGCTTACGTTATTGGCGGTGTGGGAGTTATCTCAGATGCCGTTATGACCAAAGCTGCAAACGCACTTGGACTTAAAGCAGGCTCAACCGTGCAGAGAGTATTCGGCAATAACAGATATTCCACCTGCATCGCAGTAAACAACAAGTTCAAGGGTTCGTTTACAGGCAAAGCAGTCTGCGTCGCAACAGGAACTAATTTCCCTGACGCACTTGCAGGCGGCGTTCTCGCAGCTGCAGCTAAGAACAAATCGCCTCTGCTTCTTGCAGACAAAAGCCTCAGCAGCGAGCAGACCAGCTATCTCAAGACCAAAAAGCCAACTCAGCTGATCGCTTTCGGCGGCTCAGCAGCTGTTCCGAACAGCCTTATCTATAATATAGGCGCAGCTTCAAAATAATACTTTATAGTTTATATCAACTGCCTTGGGTTTTCCCCGGGGCAGTTTTCTTTTGCATTGTAAGCAAAAAAATGACCGCTTAGTGCGGTCATTTGAGTTTTCATATTGATCAGAACTCATACGGTGTGATCTGATATACAAAATAGTTGAGCCAGTTGCTGAACAGCAGATTAGATGTGCTCAGCCAGCGGCTGACAGGCTCTTTGTCAGGGTCATCATCGGGGAAGTAATTCTTAGGAACATCGGGCGAAAGACCCTTGTCTGTGTCACGGATATATTCCTCGGCAAGCCTGTAAAGATCGTACTCGGGGTGACCGTTGACAAATACGTTTCCCGCATCGTCAACCACGATATATGCACCCGTCTCATCTGACTCAGCAACGATCGTTAGTTTGTCATTTGCGATGATGTCATCTTTGCTGATGCCCGTGTATCTCGAGTGCGGCGCAAAGAACTGCTTGTCAAATCCACGCACAAGCTCATTCTCGCCGGCAGTAACTACGTGCTCGTAAATTCCGGAGAGCTTTTTGTCAAGCTCGTATTTTGAAACACCGTAGTGATAATAAAGACCTGCCTGTGCTGCCCAGCACAGATAAAGCGTCGATGTTACGTGCAGCCTGCTCCATTCAAATATCGAGCTTATCTCGCCCCAGTAATCTACGTCTTCGTACTCCAGTTTTTCAACAGGCGCACCCGTGATTATCAGACCGTCAAAGTATTGGTGCTCTATCTGATAAAACGGCTGATAGTTGTTGAGCAGGTAAGTCGCAGGGGTGTTCTTGTACTGATGTGTCACAAGCCTTATAAATGTGACCTCGATCTGCAAAGGAGAGTTGGAAAGCAGCCTTAATAGCTGAAGCTCCGTGTTCTCCTTGTCCGGCATCAGATTCAGAACAGCTATCTTGAGCTGTCTGATATCCTGATGCTCTGCACGCTCCTCCGACATCGCAAATATATTCTCTTTCTTCAGTTTGTCAATGACCGGCAATGTTTCTTTCAGTCTTAATGGCATCTTACTTTCCTCCTTTAGAATATGATCAGATATAATACATATAATCCTTGCTCTTGCCGGAGCTGTCCATGTAATCTTTAATAAGGTCTGCGAGCGTCATCTGCTCGGTGAAACGGCGCATATAGCTGTTGAGGTTCGACCACAGGCAGTTGTTTACCGATGAGCGAATGCCGCCCACAGGCTGTTCATCTGCATCGTATGTATTTGCAAGAATATTGTTGTCCAGAGCATTGAGTATATCGCTGAGAAAGATCCTGTCGGCAGGGCGGGAAAGCTGATAACCGCCGTGTATGCCTTTCTGTCCTTTCACGAATTTACCCTGACGCAGTCCGAGAAGTATCTGCTCGAGGTACTTGTGCGAAATGTTCTGTCTGTCTGCTATCTCAGATGAACGGACTATCTTTCCGTCCTCGGAGTACAGCGCTATATCCGTGAGCACTACAATGCCCAGCTCGACCTTTGTTGTGATCTTCATTTCAGGCTTCTCCCTTCTGTCTTATTTCTCTTCGTCAAGCAGCTTCTCCATCGTGTTCCAGCTCAGAAGCGCACATTTTACTCTTGCAGGCATCTTTGATACGTGCTGCAAAGCACCTGCTTCTTCAAGCTCTTCAAGCTCGTCCTCGGTAATGTCTCCGCTTATCATTTTTCTGAAAAGTTCGGTGTAATGCCTTGCTTCGTCAAGAGTTTTTCCGAGGATAAGTTCTATCATGATATCCGAGCTTGCCTGCGAGATAGCGCAGCCAAGTCCCGTGAACGAGCCGTCTGTTATGATGCCGTCGTGAATGTCCAGATGCAGCTCAATATTGTCGCCGCAGGTCGGGTTAAGACCCTTGCAGCAGTGCGTTGCACAAGGCAGTTCGTGTCTGTGCAGCGGGTGAAGATTGTGGTCGGCGAGCACTTCGCCGTAAAAGCTCTCATCTGTCATAGCCCATTCTCCTTCTTATCGAACCGAGCGTTTCGATAAAGCGCTCGATGTCTTTTTCATCGTTGTAAAATGCAAGGCTCATCCTTGCTGTTGACGGCACATCAAGGTGCTGGTGCAGCGGCTGTGCGCAGTGGTGACCTGCACGGATATCGACACCGTCTGCATCGAATATCGCTGCGATATCGTGCGGGTGAACATCGTCGATAGTGAACGTGAGTATGCCGTGATGATCGTATGGATCATCAGCGCCGATGATGTTTACGTGCGGCACCTTTTTCATCTTGTCAAACGCAAAGGCGGTAAGTTCTTCCTCACGCTT
>CAMYUO010000109.1 GCA_947302065.1 uncultured Clostridia bacterium
CACTATGAACTACGCCGAAATAAAAAACTATGACATCGCAAACGGCTTGGGAGTGCGTGTTTCCCTGTTCGTCTCAGGCTGTACCCACCACTGCAAAGGCTGCTTCAACCCGATGACGTGGGATTTCTCCTACGGCAAACCGTTCACACAGGCAGTGCAGGACGAGCTGCTCGAAATGCTCTCGCCATCGTATATCGACGGGCTGACCCTGCTCGGCGGCGAACCGTTCGAGCCTGAAAATCAGCGTGCCCTGCTGCCGTTCGTCAAAGCGGTCAGACAACAGTACCCCGACAAAAACATATGGTGCTACACAGGCTATAAGCTCGATGAGGAGCTGCTCAGACCAAGCCAAGCAAGATGCGAGGTGACAGACGAGCTGCTGTCGCTCATCGACGTGCTCGTTGACGGCGAGTTCATCGAGGAGCAGAAAAATATCTCCCTGTCTTTCCGTGGTTCCGAAAACCAGCGCCTTATCGACCTGCCGACCACCCTGCAAACGAGCAGCATCAAACTTATCAATGAAAAATACGACCTGAGATAATACTTTTTCGGCAAAAATATCCGAAAACAACAAACGGGGAAAACTCACTTCCGAGCTTTCCCCGTTTTTCTTATCCGAATACCAGACCTGCGAGCAGGAAAACCGAAAACCCTGCTGTGCACAATCCCATAAGTATCGTTCCCGTTATCACTATCACGACGCTGTGGCGGTCAAACACCAGCCGCTTGCTGCCCAGCTTCGCTATTCTCACAAAACACTCCTTGCTTTCGTATATCTTCCTGCTCATCAGCCGTTCCGCAGGAAACCAGTTGCGCACCCGCTCGCCGTCCACCTCGTAAAATGCAAATGTTGAAAGCATCTTGTCCGCCTGCGGCTCGTCATCGTCTTTCTTCTTATCTTTAACAATCTCTATGAGCTTTGCAGGGTGCTTTTTCGAGAGCAGGAGCATCACTGCGCAAAATATAAAAAACAGCAGGCACAGACCTGTGAGCGCCGCCAATATTATCTGGAATATCGTAAGTATCGTCATTATCTCGACACCGAGAAGAAACAGCATCCCGAAAAATGCCGCCGCACCGATTAATATGACCATGCTCTCCCTCCTCTCACCGTTATTGTATCACATCGCCCTGCGCCTGTCAACAGTTGACACAGCCGCAAATGCGTGGTATCATTGAGAGAGAATATCAGAAAAGAGTGATTATATGAAGCTTTTGGAACTGCACAGCGGCGATGTCCGCCTTGCAGAGATAGACCGTATATATCAGGAAGCGTTTCCGCCCGAGGAGCGTTTTCCGCTTGAAATACTTATGCGCCTTGCCGACAAAGGCATATTCGATGTTTATGCACTTTGCGAAGATGAAAGCACCGTCGGCATGCTCGTTATCTCGGTCAACGAAAAGACCGAGTACATATGCTTTTTTGCTGTTGATAAGTCCCGCCGTGGTAACGGTCTCGGCAGTGAAGCGCTGAGGCTCGCCTGCTCGCTTTATCCCGACAAGCAGATAGTTGTCGAGATAGAAGCTCTCGACCCATCTGCGCCGAATTTCGACCAGCGCAAGCGCCGTGAGGGTTTTTATCTTCGCCACGGTTTCACCCACACCGACAGGTATATCCGCTACTGCGGTGTGACCTATGAACTGCTGTATTCGGGTGCGGAAACTTACGACTATGCGTCGTTTGAACGCATAATGGAATCACGCCGTGGAAATGATTTTCAGCCTGTATTTTTCAGCGCAAAGCAATATTCAACTTACATTTTCGACCTTGACGGCACGCTGCTCGACACGCTGACCGACCTGACAAACAGCGCAAACTATGCTGTTTTGAGCGTCGGATGCCCTGCGCATACGAAAGATGAGGTTTGTTCATTTGTCGGAAACGGCATCAAAAAACTCATGAAAAGAGCTCTGCCCGCCGATGCGTCAGACGAGATGTTCGAGACCGCTTTTTCAAATTTCAAGGCGCATTACAAAGACCACTGCCTTGACAACACCCAGCCTTATCCGCATATCATGGATATGCTGCGCAAGCTCAAAGCAAGCGGCAAAAAGGTCGCTGTCGTTTCAAACAAGGCGGATTTTGCGACGAGAGAGCTTTGCAATGATATTTTCGGTGAGCTTGTCGATTTCTGTGCCGGTGAAAAAGAGGGCGTGCAGCGCAAGCCTGCGCCCGACACTGTCCTCAAAGCTATGGACTTTCTCGGGTCAAAGCCCGGGGAGTGCGTTTACATCGGTGACTCTGATGTTGACATCAAGACCGCCTCAAATGCCGGTATCGACTGCATCAGCGTTCTGTGGGGTTTCCGCAGTGAAAAGTTCCTCACCGAAAACGGTGCAAAGACCTTTGCGCAAACCCCGAACGAGATTCTTTTGCTTACATTACTTTAACGCCGCAGCGGCGGCATAAAAAACAGACGGTCAGGAATGGTTCCCGACCGTCTTTGTTGTTTATATTAGCTTAGTGAGCTGGCTGAATATTACTCAGCTGCTGGCTCCGCTGCCTGCTGCTCAGCTGGCTGCTCCTCGCCGCCCTGAGTTGCCTCAGTCTGCTGCTCCTCTGCAGGAGGTGTGAATGAAGGATCCTTAGAAAAAACGAGGAATGCATCGTCGCCAACCTTAGATGTGATGGTCTCGCCCTCGATATTCATAGCAGTAACTTCGCCCTTCTCATCCTTAGCGTTGAGTGTTGTACCGTCAACAGTGTATGTACCCTTTTCCTGCTTACCACCGCCGTATGTTACGATAGAACCGTCCTCGTTGAGTACCATTGATGCCTTATATGCATCAGCTGTTGTACCGTTTGCCTGTGCAAGCTCATCAAGAGTGATCTCCTGATCGCCTTTCTTAGCACCTGAAACTGTCCATGCGCCTACGAGAGCAGATGCATCTACATTTGTGCCTGCTGCAGAGCTGTCAGCTGTGCTCTCTGCTGCAGAAGAATCTGCTGCGGAGCTGTCTGCTGCGCTGCTGTCAGCTGCAGAAGAAGACTCTGCTGCGCTGCTGGAAGAAGCCTTGCTGCTTGAATCAGACTTGCTTGAGCTGTCGCCGCAAGCTGCGAATGACATAACCATTGCTACTGCGAGAATACCTGCGATAATTTTTTTCATAGTGAAAAACTCCTTTCAAAAATAACAGACATTACCGTGGACAGACATTTGACCGTTCCCACGGCGGTATTATTCCTTAGAACAATCTTACCGTTTTGTATAATAACATGTATTGTGGGAAATGTCAATAAACTGCGTGAAGCTTTGTACACATTGACATATTCCTGTTAAATATGTACGAATAATTGTGCAATATTATGTTGGATTTGCTAACATTATTTTCCGCCTGTTTGAGCATAAAATATGACGGCAGAGGTGATATTTTCCTCTGCCGCCTGAATTTTTTTTGATATTATGCTTCTTCTGCTTTTTTCTCAGCCTTTGACTTCTTAGCTGATGATATCTTGCCTGCAGCGAAATAGCTCCAGCCGATACCGCAAAGAATGAAGAAATATGGTGACGAATAGTTGCTGCCGCTGTTGAAGAACGCCTGAACAAGATAGCCGGTCATTGCAGCCAGCAAGCCGAGCGGTACCCAGCACACAGCCTTTTCGTCCTTGAAATGCTGACCTGCTGCCGAGCACATCTTTTTGAGCGTAACGAGCAGGAACGCAGCATAGAGCACAAGACACAGTATACCACGCTGCATGGAAATGTCGAGATACTCGTTGTAGGAACGGTCAACGACCTTGCAGCCGAGGTTATACATCTCAGCCCAGTTATCAGGGCCTGTACCCGTTATAGGATGCTGCTGTGTAACATAAGCGCCGTCGCTCCACAGATACGGATAGATCCAGTCCTCGATATCATTACGCGGTGTACCGATAGACATACGGTAGAACGAGTCGGTGTTGATGATCTCCTCATCTCTGAGTTCGGATGCGCCCGAAAGAATGAGCGCTAATACGCAGCCTGCTGTGACAACGATCGCTGAAAGTGCGATGATCAGAGGCTTATGCTGCTTTTTCTTTGCAGATGCAACGATCGAAACGATAACGACAGTCAGCGCAGCTGCACTGATGCCGATGATACCGACGATAGTTTTTGTCTGCACAGCCGCAGCTGCACTTGCAAGTGCGGAAATGCCGTAGAATATCTTTTTCTTGCCGGAGTTTTCAAAAGCCAGACCCGAGCAAGCGAGACCGAACACGATAGTCATTACCGCTGCGAGAGCGAACGGTGTTATCATCAGACCTGTTGCGGGCTGTGCCTTATCAAAGATACCGTGACCGGAGATATAGATCTCGTTTTGTGACATCGGTGTTTCGCCTGCACGCAGGTAGAGATCCCTGAACTTGTTCGGGAGAATGTCGTAAAGTCCCGGAACTGTCTGCAGGATACCGATAACGGCATTGAACAGACCGATCGAAACGATAAAGTCTGTGAATCTGAGGCGCCACTTATCGCCCGTGACAGCCATACCTGCGGCAAAGAATCCCCAATAAGCGAGGATAGTGAGCAGGCCCTCTGATCTGTCGAGGTAGCCCAGGAATGCGGTGCTTATATTGCCGGATGCGAACATCGACCATGCCGAGACGGCAATGACGAGCACGATTATCGCAAGCGAGCGGTTTTTGCCGATAACGATCTCCTTTTTCATTCTTCCGACGAGGAAGAACCAGAAACCGATAAGACCTGCGCCGATAACAAGTATGCTGACATAGTTTGCAAACATATCATCGGCATATTTTCTTACATTATCTTCGTCGATAAAATCGAAAGTATGCTGTGCTATCGTGTATGGGATATTTATGAGAAACAGTATACCGATAGCGATTATGCTGTATATTCCGCAGAACTTATAGGTCTGCTCCTTGGACATATTTAGTATGAAATCCGACTTTTCAGTCGTGCCGAATAAGTGTTTCCTTTGTTCGGTCTTTTTTTCAGCCATTTTACCTGACCCCCAATGTCACGTATTTTAGTTGTAAAATCAGTTCTTTCCGCTGTGGTGCGGTCGCTGATATGCGGCAGATGAAAAATTAAATGATTTACTCAACTGCCTGTTAAAAAAGCGGACAAAACGAATTGCCCGCCTTATTTTTGTTACTTTGCGTACTCTACTGCTCTGCTCTCACGAATGAGATTGACTTTGATCTGTCCGGGATAATCCATCTCGTCCTCGATGCGCTTAGCTATCTCACGAGCGACCAGTATCATCTTTTCATCATTGATCTTATCAGGCTGGATCATGATCCTGACT
The DNA here is from genome assembly GCA_947302065.1 of uncultured Clostridia bacterium. Lineage (GTDB taxonomy): Bacteria > Bacillota > Clostridia > Oscillospirales > Ruminococcaceae > Hominimerdicola. Next base: position 5,254 of record CAMYUO010000109.1, read on the forward strand.
TCTCTGCCCGCCTGTATAGCGAAGGATTTCTCTACGCCGTCATAGGACGTACAGATCTCCTCGAGCTTCTGAAGTCGTTTGATATAGTTTTCGTAGTTTTCGCTTCTTGCTCCGGGTCTTGCCGCAGATATTGCGTCAGCCGCCTGAACGAGCGCCGCAACTACCGTACGGGTCTCAACATCGCCGTGGTGAGCCTCGATAGCGTGAATGATATCAGGGCTTTCCTTGTATTTCTTACATACATCTACGCCGATCTGAACATGAGATCCTTCGATCTCATAGCTGAGTGCTTTTCCTATATCATGAAGCAATCCTGCTCTTCTTGCGAGGTTAGCGTCAACGCCAAGCTCACTTGCCATCATTCCTGCAAGGTGTGCTACCTCGATGGAATGGTTGAGAACGTTCTGTCTGTAGCTCGTTCTGAAACGGAGTCTTCCGAGCAGTTTTACAAGCTCGTGGTTGAGTCCGTGAACGTTAGTCTCCAGAACAGCTCTTTCACCCTCCTGCTTGATCTTCAGCTCGACCTCACGTCTTGCCTTGTCGACCATTTCCTCGATTCTTGTCGGGTGGATACGTCCGTCCTGTATAAGCTTTTCAAGAGCTATCCTTGCGATCTCTCTTCTTACTTGATCGAAGCACGAGATCGTGATCGCTTCAGGAGTGTCGTCGATTATAAGGTCTACGCCTGTGAGAGTTTCTATCGTTCTGATATTTCTGCCCTCACGACCGATAATTCTTCCCTTCATGTCGTCATTCGGGAGAGGAACTACCGAAACAGCAGTCTCAGATACCTGATCTGCCGAGCATCTTGCGATAGCAAGGGAAACATACTGTCTTGCCTTTGCGTCGCATTCTTCCTTTACCTGAGTTTCGTAGTTTGCTACACGAACTGCCTTTTCGTGCACCAGATCTTCATCAAGCTTTGTAAGGAGATATTCCTTAGCCTGATCAACAGTGAACTGTGAGATCTTTTCCAGCATATCAAGCTGTGACTTCTTGATCCTGTCTGCCTCAGCCATTTTCTCGTCGGCAGTTTTCAGCTTGCTCTGGAGTGTTTCTTCCTTCTTTTCGAGGTTGTCCAGCTTTTTGTCGATGGATTCTTCCTTCTGCTGGATCCTTCTCTCCTGTCTGGAGACCTCGATCCTTCTTTCTTTGAGCTCTTTTTCTGTTTCCTGGCGGGATTTATGTATCTCGTCCTTTGCTTCTACCAAAGCCTCTTTCTTCAGCGTTTCCGCAGTTTTCTTCGCATCGTCTACGATTTTCTCCGCCTCTTTCTCGGCAGAACCCATCGCAGCCTCAGCTGTCTTCTTACGGTAGCTTACGCCCTGTTTAAAGCAAATTACTCCACTAATTCCGGCACCAAGAACAAGAGCAACTACACACAACAAGATCGCTATTCCTGTACTCATTGTATAGTTTT
>CAMYUO010000110.1 GCA_947302065.1 uncultured Clostridia bacterium
AAAACGTGTCTGAAGAACTGCTCAAATCAGAAACATGGAAAACCAACTCCATAAAATTCTCTGACGGAACAGTCAAGACAGGCACAGATCTCGGTATGCTCGGCGGTGCAACAACAACGCCGGACGCAAACAAAAATTCAGTGGCAACATTCTATTTTGAAAACAAGATAGACTGCCGCAATGCTGTTTCCATAACCTACGAAGGCGTAGAATATACCGCACAGTAATACAAACAAAAAAAGACATCTCCTCGTGAGGTGTCTTTTTTATTGCCTAAATAAGCGTCATTATCTCTGCGTGAATGTCCTCGATAGTGCGCATCTGTCCGTCACGAACGCACTCGACCGTCTTCCAGCCCAGCTTTTCGGCACAGTATGCCGCCGCTTTCTGTGAGCGCTTGAGGTATTCGAGGTCACCCTCGTGAATGTCCTTTTTGCTCTCGTCACCATTGTATCTTCCCGTCATCAGCTTCTGGCTGATGTCGGTGTCCGCTTTGAGATATATCACAACGTCTGGCGCAGGTATCCCGAGCTTTTTGTACTCAAAATCGTCCAGCCACTGCAGATAGCTGTCCCACTCGTCCTCGCCGAGCTTTGAGCACTGGTGTATGCCGTTTGAGGTCGCATACCTGTCCGCAACGATAAGACCGCCGCCGCAGTATGTCTCGCCCCAGTCTTTCTTAAAGCTCGCATACCTGTCCACAGCGTAAAATGCCGATGCAGCGTATGCGTTCACATCGCCAGGCTTGCTGCCGAACTCGCCTTTGAGATACATCTTCACCAGCGCCGATGAATCGCTCTCATAATCGGGGAACGTTATCTTCTGAACTCTCTCGCCCTTTTGCGCAAGAGTGTCCGCAAGCAGCTTAGCCTGCGTAGCCTTGCCGCTTCCGTCAAGACCCTCTATAACGATAAGTTTTCCGTTCATATTTTCCTCCGTCAAAGCAGAACTATGCCGTTTTCTTTGCACTTGTCTATCATATCGTCAGGCCAGATCGACGCCTGAACCTCGCCTATGTGCGCCTTTTCCAGCAGCAGCATGCAAAGTCTCGACTGACCGATACCTCCGCCGATAGTCAGCGGCAGCGTTCCGTCAGCTATCATCTTGTGATAGTCATACTGCATCCTGTCCGTCGCACCGCATATCTCCAGCTGCTTTGCCAGCGACTTCGCATCGACTCTTATACCCATCGAGGAAACCTCGAATGCGTTGTCGAGCACCTCGTTCCACATAAGTATATCACCGTTGAGCGACCAGTCGTCATAGTCGGGTGCTCTGCCGTCATGCTTGATGCCGCTTTTCAGCTCGCCGCCGATCTGCATAAGAAATACCGTCTTGTGCAGCTTAACTATCTCACGCTCACGCTCTTTCGGTGTCTTGTCCGGATACATATCCTCAAGCTCCTGAGTCGTGATGAAAAACGGCTCATCGCAGATAGTTCCCTGCAGAACAGGATAGCGCAGACCAACCTTGCGCTTTGTGTAAGCCACAGCCTTAACGATGAACTTCACCGTGTCCTTGAGGAACTCAACGTTTCTCTGCGCAGGTGTGATGACCTTTTCCCAGTCCCACTGATCCACAAATATCGAGTGCAGATTGTCCGTGTCATCATCACGGCGTATAGCGTTCATATCCGTGTAGATACCCTCGCCGGGCTGATAGCCGTAACGGTAAAGAGCCATTCTCTTCCACTTTGCCAGCGACTGAACTATCTCCGCCTCCTTGCCGTCTATCTCCTTGATAGTGAACTCGACCTTGCGCTCAACGCCGTTGAGGTCATCGTTGATACCGCTTCCCTTGCGCACGATAAGCGGCGCAGTCACTCTGTCAAGCGTCAGCGCAAACGACAAAGCCTGCTGGAAAACGTCCTTGATGTACTTTATAGCGTGCTGAGTCTCTCTCAGCGTCAGCTTGGACTTGTAGTCCTTTGGGATATATAATTCTCTTGACATATCTATCATTCCTTTCGCTGTGTTTTGTTATAATGCAAACTTAGCTTCTTTGACATATAAACAACATCGTTCATAGGGTTGTGATAATAAGGCTCACATTCCTCAAAGCCCATTTTGTGATAGAGCGAAACTGCGGCTTTCAGCGGCTTTATGGTGTCAAGCACCATTTCCTCGTAGCCTGCATCTGCCGCACGGCTGACTATCTCGTTCACCAGAAGCTCCCCTAAGTGCCGTCCTCTTGTTTCGGGACGCACATAAAGCCTTTTCATCTCACATCGGCTGTCGCTATGTCTGTGATATGCCACCATTCCGAGAACTCTGCCGTTCTCCACAGCTGCGATCAATTCACCGGCAGGTGGGGTATATTTCGCCGATATATCCGCAAGCTCCCCGGACAGATCCTGAAAGCTCAGATCCCTGCCGAGGCTGTTTGTGTATTCGACTATAAGTTCTTTGATCTGTGCGAGATAGTCCGCGCCGTTTTTTATCTCGATCATCTGATTGTACCCACTGCTCTTGGAAACTCTTGACATACTTATCAGTCCTTTCGTGGTCATTATCAGATATCCGCCCTGAGTATCTGTGAAACGGTGCGGAAACCGTATTTTTCGTAAAACGCCTTTGCGTCGTTGCCGTCTACGACCTTTATCTCTATCCTGGCAGCACCGTCTTTTCTGAGCGTATCGAGCGCCCAGTCCATAAGCTGTCCGCCGTATCCGCTGCCACGGTATTCTTTCAGCACTATCAGATAATCTACGCTGCCCTGCGTGCCTGAAAGATCGGTCTTGCAAAAGCCTGCTATCCTGTCATTGTCCTCAATGACAGCTATCTTTGAGTCTCCGTCTGCCAGAGCCTTTTCAAATGCAGCCAGCGTTTCTGAAACAGGCTTTTTGGGAAAGCTGCCCTTGAAATTCAACGAGACCTCGTTGTGATGCTCGGCAAGCGCTTTCAGACATTCTTCAAGCCGATATACCTCATCGTGAGCTATCTGTCTCATACTCTCTTACCTGATGCTGCCGACAGTTCTCGGGAACAGGATAACGTCACGGATATTCTGCATACCCGTTACATACATTATAAGTCTTTCAAATCCGAGACCGAATCCGCCGTGCGGAACAGAACCGTACTTTCTCAGCTCGAGATAGTCTGTGTACAGGTCGAGGTTCATTCCTCTCTCCTGCATCGTTGCGACCAGCTTGTCATAGTCTGCTTCTCTCTCGCTGCCGCCGATTATCTCGCCGACACCCGGCACGAGCAGGTCAACTGCAGCGACTGTCTTGCCGTCGGGGTTCTGCTTCATATAGAACGACTTTATCTCCTTTGGATAGTCGGTCACGAAAACTGCCTTTTTGAAGACCTTCTCCGAGATGTATCTCTCGTGCTCTGTCTGCAGATCGCATCCCCACTCAACAGGGTAAACGAAATTCTCGCCCGACTCCTTGAGCAGCCTGATAGCCTCTGTGTATGTCACAACGCCGAAATCGTGGCTGATAAGCTCTTCAAGTCTCTCGATAAGTCCCTTTTCAAAATGCTCGTCAAAGAATTTCATCTCGTTCGGGCAGGTGTCGAGCAGCGTTCTGATAACGTGCTTTATCATGTCCTCGGCTGTCTCGATTACCTCCGGCAGCTCTGCAAAAGCTATCTCCGGCTCAACGTGCCAGAACTCTGCAAGGTGCTTCGGGGTGTTGCTGTTCTCGGCTCTGAAGCTCGGACCGAATGTGTATATCTTTCCCATAGCCATCGCAGCCATCTCACCCTCGAGCTGACCCGAAACGCTCAGTCCTGCTTTTCTGCCGAAGAAATCATTCTCATAGTATTCCTGTTCGTTCTTGTATTCGGTGCTGTAGCCGATAGTCGTTACCTGGAACATCTCGCCTGCGCCCTCGCAGTCACTGCCCGTGATGAGCGGAGTGTTGACATAAACGAAATTCTTGCTGCGGAAATACTCGTGTATAGCCTGCGCCAGCACCGAGCGCACTCTCATAACAGCGTTGAATGTGTTGGTTCTTCCACGCAGGTGCGGCATAGTCCTGAGGAATTCAAGAGTGTGCCTTTTCTTCTGCAAAGGATACTCCGCAGGGCATGTGCCGATGACCGTGATGCTCTCTGCATTTATCTCAGGCAGACCGCCTCTTCCCTCAACAACAGTTCCCTCGACTTTCAGCGAGCTGCCGAGCTTGAGAGCGTCCTCAAAATCGACACCCGATTCCTTGTCAACAACTATCTGGATATGCTTTAAGCTCGTTCCGTCGTTAAGCTCGATGAACGCAACGTTCTTTGAGTTTCGTGCTGTCCTTACCCAGCCGCAGACTGTGACCTTAGTGTTCACAAGTGCCTTGTCCGCAAATACTTCCTTGATGTCGATGTGCTTCATTTGTCATCTACCTCCATTTAAATTACAAATCGTCGCCGCCAGGCAACTACTTAACTTTTCATTTTTAATCGTCGCCAACGGCGACACCTTAATTATTCACTATTCACTTTTCACTATTCATTATTCACTTTTTCCGAACCCCGTTCGGAAAACAGAAAGCCCCGTCCTGCATTTACACAGGACGGGGAGAATATACATATACCCGTGGTACCACCTGAATTACCGGAAATAAAAGTCCCGGTCGCTCTTTCCTCTTTAACGTGAGGATGACCCGTCTTCCCTACTGACCGTGATCCTGCGGCGTTCAGGTCGCTGCTCGGAAGTGTTATTCACAAAGGCTCTGATATGCGGTTTTCACTGTCCCGCACTCACTTTGAACGAAATCTCATGCTACTTGTCTTCGTCATGGCATTTATCCTGCCGTCATTATAGCACTATCGCCGCCCGTTGTCAAGCGGTTTTTTCGCCATTTAACGAAAAAGCTCATTTTGACATCTGCCGCTGTGCGCATCTTTGGCTAAAACGCACAGTAGCCGCCTGCTATTTTCGTGCGAGTTCACGTTGAAACCACCGCCGTTTTGTGTTATACTATACGTGAAGTTTCTGCAATAGGAGAATAAAAAAATGAGCAATACATTCATAATGGATCACCCGCTTGTAAAGCACAAAATAACCCTGCTGCGTGACGAGCGCACAGGCACAAAGGAGTTCCGCACACTTGTCAGCGAGATAGGCTCGCTTATGGCATATGAGGCGCTGCGTGACCTGCCGACAGAGCTTGTTAAAGTCAAATCGCCCGTTGCCGAGTCAATGCAGCCTATGCTCTCAGGCAAAAAGCTCGCCATCGTGCCGATACTGCGTGCAGGCATCGGAATGGTCGACGGCATACTCGCTCTGTGCCCGTCTGCAAAGGTCGGTCATATCGGTCTTTATCGTGACGAGGTCACACACGAGCCTCACGAGTATTTCTGTAAGCTGCCCGACCATATGCACGAGCGCCTTACTATCGTTCCCGACCCTATGCTCGCAACAGGCGGCTCGGCAGTCGATGCGGTCAATATGCTCAAAGAAAAAGGCTGTAAGGATATCAGATTTATGTGCATCATCGCCGCACCCGAGGGTCTGGAGCGTCTGCAGAAAGAGCATCCCGATATAAAGATATTCGTCGGCTGCCTTGACGAAAAGCTCAACGAGAACGCCTATATCGTTCCCGGTCTGGGCGACGCAGGCGACCGCATATTCGGCACAAAGTAATAAAAAGGACTTGAAAAATTCATCAAATCGGTGTATAATACATTTCAGCAGACGGGAGCTTGTGAGGACAGGCTGAGAAAAAGGTGACACCTTTGACCGTAGACCTGATTTGGGTAATGCCAACGTAGGTACCTGATGATTTTTCACCGTGCATTTACGCAGCTGCCCAAAACAGAGCAGCTGCTTTTATTTTTGTTTTTGAAAGGAAGTGACTTGCGCCAATCCCGAGGACATCGGGCGGATAGAAGGGGAGCGCCTTGTATCTTGTATTTTTGCGATGGGAACCCGCAAATTCGGGGTGAGAGGCAGGAGGTGGACCTGCGACCGAAAAAATCAGCGAAAAGAGGATATCAAATGAAAAGGAAAAACAACCTGTTGAAACTTGTTGTGCTCTCCATGCTCATAGCTTTAGGCGTAGTCATCTCACCTATACTCAGAGTAGAGGGCATGTGCCCTATGGCACATCTTATAAACATAGTATGCTCGGTGCTGCTCGGTCCGTGGTACTCGCTTATCTGCGCCACGCTCATCGGCATCATACGAATGACCCTTATGGGCATACCGCCGCTCGCACTCACGGGCGCAGTGTTCGGAGCGTTCTTGTCGGGTGTCTTTTACAGGCTCTCAAAAGGCAAGCTCATCTGTGCAGTGCTCGGCGAGGTCATCGGCACAGGCATCATCGGCGCGATAATATCCTACCCTGTTATGAGGATATTTATGGATAAGGAAGGCATAAGCCTGTTCTTCTATATCCCGCTGTTCGTGCCCGCAACGCTCATCGGCGGAAGCATAGCTTTCTTCTTCCTGCGCAAGCTCGCAGATACAGGAAACCTGCCCAAGATGCAGAAAATGCTCGGCTCGGCAGCCTATGCCGACGGAAGCAGCGTTGTATCCAATACGCTTACTATCGCAGCATTCGGTGCGATCTCGTTCGTTCTTGTCGAGGTCGTAACAAATGGCGGCTTTCCGCTCGGGAAGGAGTTGCGAAACCTCAACCTTGCGGTCCTTGACACTTGACTTGGAGGAGTAGTCCTTGAGGATGACAACGCGCCGTTCGCTCATGGAGCGCTGCAAGTCGA
>CAMYUO010000111.1 GCA_947302065.1 uncultured Clostridia bacterium
GACCTCAGTGGGAGAAATGGCAAAAAGCCGCAAAAACAAAATTGCACAAAAAAGAGAGGTCACAGGAACATGATCCACTTTTGGCAACATGAAAATACAGTATAGGCTCAACCACCCATACCAGAGTATCTATACGTTCATGTTTTCAAAAGCAGCTTATCTTCTCATCCTGACACCTCTCATTTCTTTTTGCGGTCATCCGCTGTGCGTAGTATAGCACATTGATTTTGATTTGTCAAGCACTTTTTTACAGAAGCTGCGCATCAGAGAGCTGACAATACACGTTGGCGCCCTCTGTGTATGTTCCGAAAACGCCTACCACGGTTATTTCAGAATCGAGAGCAGGGTAGTCGGCAGGGTAGCTGCGCTTGTCCTTGAGTACGAACTCAAGAGGTTGTGAGCAGCAGGCTGTCGCATCGTTGAGCAGGCAGGCAAAATATGTGTTGCCGTTTTCTTCGGCAACGGCAAAAGTGCCCTTTGCCTTGACAACTTTTCCCTTGTACTTATCGGGTGTTGTTATCATATTTGACATCTCGGCATAAGCCATTGTATCGCTCATAGCGCTCAGGTCGGTGTCAACCTTATCGTATGCCGATGCCTGTAAGGAACTGTCCGAAGCCGAGCTTTCAGCAGACGAGCTGTCAGCGGCAGACAAACTTTCAGCTGAGGACGAACTATCAGCGGCGGAGGAACTTTCCGCAGCAGAGCTGCTTTCTGCGGTGCTTGAACTGAAAAGGTCGTTCACATTCTTTTTGCTCTTGTCATTGCCGCTGTCAGACGAGCCGCAGCCGACTGCGAGTATCATTGCGCACGCACAAAGTATTGATATCATCTTTTTCATTTTGCAGACCTCCCGACGAATTTGCCTGTTATCGTAAATATTGCGAACGCACCCATATCGACAGCAACTATCGTTGAGCCGACAGGCGTTCCGTAAACTATTGCGATGCAGATGCCCAGCAGCGCACAGAATACCGAAAGCACACCCGAGCATATCGTTACCGACTTGAAGCTCTTGAACACTCTCATAGCCGACAGCGCAGGGAAAATGACCAGCGCCGATATCAGCAGTGAGCCGACAAGGTTCATCGCAAGCACGATTATCACAGCGATGACTACCGCAAGGATAAGATTGTAAAGCGATGCCTTGACGCCTGTTGCCCTTGCAAAATCCTCATCGAACGTGACAGAGAACACTTTGTTGTAAAACAACACGAACACTGCGATGACCACAGCTGAAAGACCTATGCACAGCCAAACCTCTGTCGAGCTGAGCGTGAGTATCGAGGTCGAGCCGAAAAGGGTAGTGCACACATCGCCCGAAAGATTGCTCGAGCTTGAAAATATGTTCATCAGCAGATAGCCGATAGCAAGTGCGCTGACCGATATCATCGCCACTGCGGCGTCGCCCTTTATCTTGGCGTTCTTGCCTGTTCTCAGCAGCAGCACAGCGCTTATCATCGTTATTGCAAGTATAAGCGGCATATCGTTTGTCAGCTTGAGCACGGCGGCTATCGTCATCGCACCGAATGCGACGTGGGAAAGTCCGTCACCGATGAAAGAGAATCTTTTCAGCACCAGCGTAACGCCGAGCAGCGACGAGCAAAGGGCGATGAGCACGCCGACGATAAGGGCATTCTGCACGAATTCGTACTCAGTGATATAGGTATAAAGTTTGTCGAATGCATCAGCCATTGCTCTCGCCTCCTTTCCCGGAGACAAAGCCTGTTTTGTCCAGCCTGTCGAGATACTCCTGCTTGCTGCCGAAGAATATGTTCTTGCCTATGTGAAGCACTTTGGTCGAATACTCAAGTGCAGCTTCAAGGTCGTGTGATATCATTATTATCGTGATTCCGTCCTGCTTGTTGAGCTTTTTGACAAGTTCGTACATATGCTCTGTTGCGTGCGGGTCAAGACCCGAAACAGGTTCGTCGAGCAGCAGGGCCTTTTCTGTTGCGCACAGCGCCCTTGCGAGCAGCACCCTTTGCTGCTGACCGCCCGAAAGCTCTCTGTAACAACGCTTAGAAAGCTCTGTCAATCCCATTTTTTCTATGTTTTCACGGGCAAGCTGTTTATCTGCCTTGGAGTAGAACGGGCGCAGACCCATTCTGCTTGCACAGCCAGACAGCACTATCTCACGGACAGATGCGGGGAAGTCTCTCTGCACGTCTGTCTGCTGTGGAAGATATCCTATCTTGCCTTTGACAAGTCCGTCACCGAACTCGATATCTCCCGAAAGAGACGGCACAAGTCCGAGGATAGTTTTCATAAGCGTGCTTTTGCCCGAGCCGTTCTCGCCAACTATGCAAAGATAGTCGCCCTGCTCAACGGAAAAATTCAGCCCGTGGAGTATCTCTTTTCCCTCGTACCCGAGACACAGGTCACGACAGGTCAACAGAGCCATTGCGATACCGCCTTTCTTACTTTAATGCATCTCTGAGAACGTTCAGGTTCTTTTCCATCTCGCCGAGATAGGTCACATCGTTGTCGATGTCTTTCTTGGTTATAGACTGCAGCGAGTTGAGCGTGTATATCTCCTGATCCTTGTCCTTGGTGTTGTCCTTTACCGTCTTTGCGATGTCGCCCTTTGAGCCTTCTATCTGGAAGATGCTCTTGATGCCCAGCTCATCGACTTTCTTTGCAAGGAAGATGACCGTGTCAAAGCTTGCCTCGCTCTCTGCGGAGCAGCCTGCAAAAGCGGCATAGTAATCAAGGCCGTAGTCGTCGGTGAGATATCTGAACGGGAATCTGTCGCCGAACACAAGAGTCTTTGTCTTTGCATTTTCTACCGTTTCTGCGAACTGCTTGTCCAGCTTTTCGAGCGCCTGTATATAAGACTTGGTGTTTGCTTTGTATGTGTCCTTGTTTGCCTCGTCCTTTTCGCATATCTTGTCACAGATAGCATCACACAGTGTCACGGCATTTTTCAGCGAGAGCCATACATGCTCGTCCTTTTCCTCTTCCTCTTCTTCGTCCACGTGATCGTGTTCTTCTTCCTCTGACTGCATACCTTCCTTGTGCTCCTCGTTCTTGACCTTGTCACCGAGCACATCGAGCAGATCTATCACGGTCATGTCCTTGTTCTTTGCCTGCTTGAGCGCATCGTCCACCCACTTGTCCGACTCGCCGCCGACATAGATGAAAATATCACACTTTGAGATCTTCACGATGTCGTCTGTTGACGGCTGATAGCTGTGCAGGTCAACTCCGTTGTCGATAAGCATAGTCAGATCGACGTTAACGTCCTTTTCACCGAGAATGTTCTTCACCCAGTCATATTCGGGGAAGATGGTAGTCACGATGGTCAGCTTTTTGCTGCCGTCGCTGCTGCTGTCCTTGCTGCCCGATGAGCTTGAACCGCATCCTGTAAAAATAGTTGTCATAAGTATAAGGCATATAAATGCCGAAAGTATCTTTTTCATTTGTAAAACCTCCGAGATCTGTTTGAGTATAGGCATAAAAATACAAGGGCAGACTGCGAAAAGGGCAGACTTATCCCTTGTGATGTGTTTTTAATCTGACAGCTTGACTTTCAGCGAAACGGGTGTTGCCGAAGGGCAGAACACCGCCGCTGCTTCGATAGAGCGTATAAATACAAACACCGCAGCCGCAAGCACAGCCGCTGCCGCAGCAGCTGCCGAGATGTTTTTGAGCATATTTTCGCAGACGGCGAGTATTGCACAGATGCCGCAGCCGTCACCGCTGCAGTCGTGCTGCGTTTCGTGTGCGATGAAAACAGCCGAAATGAGCATAACGAAAAAGAGCATAAGCGCAATTATAAGCGCTGCGTGCTTTGTCTTTCTCATCTTTGCTCACTCCTTTGTCAGTTTTTCTTGCAGCTTCCGCAGACACCGTAGAGCACCGTTTCGGTGCGGTCGATCTCAAAATCGGAATCTCTCTTGACATTGTCTATCAGCGAGTTCGTCGCCGGCAGATCCATATGAAACGTCTTTCCGCATTTTGAACAGGAAAGATGTATGTGTTCTTTGCAATGGTCGGCAGCCTTGTATCTGTAATATACCCGTCTGCTGCCGCCTTTGGTGACACGCTGAAGCTTGCCCTCGCTCTCAAGCGCCGCAAGGTTGCGGTATATCGCACTTATGCTCACGCCCTCAGAGCCGAGCATCTTGGCAATTTCCTCTGCCGAAAGTGTTTCGTCAGCGTGGCTGCGCAGCAGTTCGAGCAGCAGAGTGCGCTGCTTTGTGGTATAAACAGACAAGGTGTCACCTCCAAATTTGCGAATTCGTCGCAAATCAGTATAACACGTTTTTGCGCCCGTGTCAACACCGAAAAGCGGCAAACTCGCTTATTTTCAGCATTTCAGACAAAATCGCCCTGCCTGCCGCTGACGTTTTTGCCGGGCAAAAAATAATTTTGAAAAAATATTCTATATATTCTATTAAAAATGTTTTACAAAATGATTTAAATGTGCTATACTATACTCGGGAAGTTATTTGTGAAATTCAAAGGGGTAATTTATGCTTCAGGTAAAAGATATATCAAAACAGTATAAAACGGGAGAGCTTGTTCAGAAAGCGCTTGACGGCGTGAGCCTCGAGCTGCGTGACTGTGAGTTCGTTGCCGTGCTCGGACCGTCGGGCAGCGGCAAGACCACGCTGCTGAACATCATCGGCGGACTTGACCGCTATGACAGCGGCGACCTTGTCATCAACGGCATCTCCACGAAAAAATATAAGGATAAGGACTGGGACGCATACCGAAACCATGCGATAGGCTTTGTTTTCCAGAGCTATAACCTTATCCCGCATCAGTCGATACTTGTAAACGTCGAGCTTGCGCTGACTATCGGCGGCATTTCACGCAGTGAGCGCAAAAAGCGTGCAAAAGAGGCTCTTGAGGCTGTCGGACTTGGCGATCAGCTGCACAAAAAGCCGAATCAGATGTCGGGCGGACAGATGCAGCGTGTTGCTATCGCAAGAGCGCTTGTCAATGACCCCGATATCCTGCTCGCAGACGAGCCGACAGGTGCGCTCGATTCGCAGACGTCTATCCAGGTCATGGAGCTGCTCAAGCAGGTCGCAAAGGACAGGCTGGTCGTTATGGTCACCCACAATCCCGAGCTTGCCGATGAGTATGCCACAAGGATAATCAAGCTCAAGGACGGCAGGATAACCGATGACAGCGACCCGTTCACGCCCGAGAGCGCCGAGCCTGAGCAGGCAAAGCGGCTTGGCAGAGCAAAAATGGGGTTCCGCACATCGCTGCTGCTGAGCTTCAACAATCTGCGCACCAAAAAGGGCAGAACGATACTTACATCCTTTGCAGGCTCTATCGGAATCATCGGCATTGCGCTGATACTTGCGCTGTCAACGGGCGTAAACACTTTTATCGAAGAAAAGCAGAAGGAAACGATGCTTTCATATCCTATCACGATAACGAGCAAGACGCTCGATATGAGCTCGCTCATCGAGACACGCAAAAAGGCGTCCGAAAATGAAAAAGAACGCAGCGGTGCGGTCTATGCAAGCTTCAGAAAGCTCGAGCGTCGGCAGCAGCGGCGCTCAAGCATAATGGACAACGACCTTACATCATTCAAGAAATATCTCGATGACCCAAGCAGCGATATCCGCAGGTATCTCGGTGAAAACGGCGTCATCTATACATATAACCTCAACTTTGAGGTGTTCAGCCGTGACAGCAAGGGCAGGCTGGTCAACAGCAGCGCTGACCCCGACAGGATAGACCAGACACGAATGTCCGGCACAAAGACCAATCAGAACCCGACTTCTGTGCTTACAGGATTAAACGGCACATCTGGCACGGGTGCAGCGAATTTTTCGGAGATAATGAAAGGCAGCGGCCAGGGCTCGATAAGCGGCGTTATCAGAGACAACTATGACGTTGTTCACGGCAGCTGGTGCAGCGAGTATAACGAGGTCGTGCTGGTGCTTGACGAGAACAGCAGCGTGTCTGCCGAATCACTTTATCAGCTCGGCATCATCACATCGGAAGAGTACACCGAGAACGCTGAAAAGATAAAATCCGACGGCGAAGCTCCCGAGACGATGTTCAGCTATGAGGATATTTGCAGCCGCAGGTTCTACCTTGTGCCTGCGTGCGACAGATTCAGAAAGAGCAGCGACGGCACGTTCGCTCTTGTCAGCGAGCTTGACGAGAAAGAGCTGCTCAAAGATGCTATCGAGCTGAAGATAACGGGAGTAGTCAAGGCAAAGGCTGATATCAAGGTCGAGATAGATTCAGCTGTCGGCTACACATCAGCTCTGACAAATTACATAATCGAGCATACCGACAAAAGCGAGGTCATCATCGAACAGGAAAGATCAAAAGATGTCAATGTCCTCACGGGTATGAAATTCAATGTGGCTTCTGAATCCGAAAAGGTAGCAGATGCGAGAAAGTATATCCAGTCGCTCGGCATCGGCGACAAGGCGAGCCTTTACACGATGGCGTCGTATATGGGCATAATGGGTGATTTTTCAAGCGACACGACTGATGAGAACGAAAAGGCGCAGCTGCTTGACAAGATGCTTGCAGATGACAGCAGCAAACCGTTCCTTATCCAGATATCTGATG
>CAMYUO010000112.1 GCA_947302065.1 uncultured Clostridia bacterium
TCAGCGCTTGCTTCGGTCAGGCATTCCTCGAGCTGCATCCTACAAAGTATGCTGAAGAGCTCGTTAAGAGAATGGAAAAGAGCGGTGCTAAGGCATACCTCGTAAACACAGGCTGGAACGGCACAGGCAAGAGAATCTCCATCAAGGACACTCGTGGAATCATCGACGCTATCCTCAACGGTGACGTTCTCAAGGCTCCTACAAAGAAGATCCCTTACTTTGATTTTGAAGTTCCAACTGAGCTTCCCGGCGTTGATCCTGCTATTCTCGATCCGAGAGATACATATGCTTCTGCTTCCGAGTGGGAAGAGAAGGCTAAGGACCTCGCTTCAAGATTCATCAAGAACTTTGCTAAGTATGAGGGCAACGAGGCTGGTAAGGCACTTGTTCCTGCCGGTCCACAGCTTTAATAGCAATCAAGGAAACAATAAAGACGACGTTTTCAAAAGCGTCGTCTTTTTTTGTTTGTGATCAGTATTTAGTTTCTTTTCTCAGAAGTCCGAACACGCATATGTCGATAAGCTCGCCTCGGCAGCGCTCAAATTGGCGCAGAGTTCCCTCTTTGGTAAAGCCAAGCTTTTCAAGCAGTTTCTGCGACGGTACATTCTCAGG
Source organism: uncultured Clostridia bacterium (assembly GCA_947302065.1). Lineage (GTDB taxonomy): Bacteria > Bacillota > Clostridia > Oscillospirales > Ruminococcaceae > Hominimerdicola. Next base: position 613 of record CAMYUO010000112.1, read on the forward strand.
CTCAACATAAGCCTCTACCCTGTTGACCGTAGTCTGCTTGAAAAGAAATGCAAGCGTCTCGCTGATAGCCTCGGTCATTATGCCCTTGCCCTGATAACTGCTGTTAAGCTCATAGCCGAGTTCGGCTTTCTCGGCGTCCTCGTTGAAAGCGAAGAAACCGCATGTGCCTATAAGTTTGCCGTTCTCTTTATAACGGATACCCCAGCGTATCATCTGCTTTTGTTCATAGCCCGTTGTAAAGAATTTCACCTGCTCTTTCGCACGGTCAAGCGTTTCAAACGGCAGCAAGTCATAAAACTGCATAACTCTCTTGTCAGAGAATATCTCGAAAATATCCTCAGCATCTGTGTCTTTAAGCGGTGAAAGAATGAGACGCGGTGTCTCTATCGTGATGTCGGTGTCAAATAATTTAGTAAACATAGTTTTTACTGCGCAGTCAGCTGCGCTATCTCCTTTTCAAGAGTTTTATAGAACAAAGCTGCAAGGAAACCGTCGGCAGATGCGTGATTGAGCCTTATTGCAACAGGCATCATCAGTCTGCCGTTCTCCTCACGGAACTTGCCCCAGTTGACTATCGGATTGAAATACAGATAACCGTCGGGCAGCTCGACAGTCATAGAATCAAACGACAGCCACGGCAGGCTCGATGCATCGAACCAGTTCGGGTGATTCTGTTCATCAAGTCCGTAATCACGGGTAGCCTTTGCTTTGTCAAGGTCTGCTTTTGCGTTGTCATAAAAAGTTTTGTAGTCTTCATGATACTCGCTGTACACGACGGTTATCGTTTCAGTATCTTCATGGAAAACAAAATGTCGTGGGTTTATCTTGTCAAACAGCCAAAGCTCGTTCGTCGGATATTTCCAGAAATATCGGTAATCTTCCCTGCTGTTGAGCGTTCTGGTCAGCACATAGAGAAAATTGAGATAAAAGCTCGTCTCTGTTCGCTTTGAAAAAGCTTTAAGCTCGGTGACATCGACTCTTGCGGTAACTGCGAATGAGCATTTGCAGTCATCAGAAAAATGCTTGAATATGTCCTTGCGATAGTAGGAACTTGTATCTATAACTTTGTAGTTCATAGTTCTCTCTCCTTTGTTTCTTTATGTTTAAATGATAACACATTTAGTTCATTTTTGCAAGTGGTGGCTGGAAACATATGAACAAATGTTAAGTTTTCGTAAACAAAGTCGTAAAAATCTTTTCATTTTCCGTAGACGTGTTATAATGTAATCAAAGCAACTATTCAAAAGGGGGTGGCATTATGCAGAAGCTGATGGGCAACGCCGTGTACGGCGGCATAGGCAGAGGTGTTATCAAGTTCTTTCACCGTGACGAAGTAGTTATCAGCAAGGCAAGAGTAGTTGACACACTCAGAGAGCTTAGGCGTTTTGCCTACGCCCGCAATGAAGTTATCGAAGAGCTGAAACAGCTTTACAATCAAGCTGTGACCGAGGTCGGCGAAGACGAGGCGCAGATCTTTATGATCCACCAGATGATCATCGACGACAACCAGTATGTCAGCTCAATGGAAAAGCTGATACTCAACGAGCACTGCAATGCAGAGTTCGCTGTTGTGAGAACAGTAAAAGTTTTCAGCAAGATGATGAGCGATATGAGCAGCGAGTCGGAATACATAAGCGAGCGTATCGCTGATATAAGAGACGTTTCTGCGAGGCTGCTGCGTCACATACAGAACCGTGACGAAAAGGTCTTCAAACTCGAAGAAATGTCGGTAGTATGCGCTGATGACTTTTTGCCGAGCGAGACGATCATGCTCGACAAATCAAAGGTCGCAGCTATCTGCACATCATACGGCTCCGCAAACTCGCACACGGCTATCCTCGCAAGAACAAGAGGGATCCCCTGCATCATTGGCATCGGCGAAGAACTGAAAGAAACTCTCGAAAACAAATACTGCATCGTTGACAGCTACAGCGGCATAATGTACATCGAGCCTGACAATGAGACTGCCAAGCTGCTCGACCACAAGGAAGCTGTTGAGGGCAGAAAGAGAGAACTGCTGACACGACTCAGAGGACGCAAGAACATCACCCGTGACGGCAGAGAAATAGAGGTGCTGGCAAACATCTGCGATCTGACAGATATCGAAAGCGCCAAGACAAACGACTGCGGCGGCATAGGACTGCTGCGAAGCGAATATCTTTACAACAACAAAGAGGACTATCCTGACGAGGAAGTACAGTTTTACAATTACAGGCGTGTGCTGACAGAGATGCAGGGCAAGCCTGTGGTCATCAGGACGATGGACATCGGCGCAGACAGCGACCTTGAGTATTTCGGGTTTGAACATGAGAAAAACCCGGCTCTCGGTTTCCGCTCGATAAGAGTCTGCCTTTCACGTCCCGAGATATTCAAAACACAGCTCAGGGCACTTTTCAGAGCATCCGTTTACGGTGACCTGAGGATCCTGTTCCCACTCATTATAGACGTTTCGGAGATAATCAGGATCAAAGAGATCGTTGATGAGGTAAAGGCGGAGCTTATCCACGACAACAAGCCGTTTAAGGATAATATACCGCTCGGTGCGCTGATCGAAACACCTGCAGCGGTAATGCTGAGTGACCTGCTGGCACAGAACGTAGATTTCTTTGCGATAGGCACAAACGATCTTGAGCAGTATTCAAATGCGATATACAGGTATAACCCGAATTTTGAACAGATCTGCCCCGATGATCACATCTGTGTTTTAAGAATGATAAAAATGGTCTGCGACAACGCTCACGCACACGGTATTAAAGCGTACATATGCGGCGAGCTTGGTGCTGACACAGATTACACCGAGGTATTTCTTGATTTGCACGTTGACGGTCTGTCGGTGACCCCGACAAACATACTGACGGTCAGAAAGACGATAAGAAGCCTGAATCTTAGCGACAGACGACAGGTCAGACAGAACATCCAGAAACATCTCAAATGCTGAAAAACGGCTGTTGCATATAAATGCAGCAGCCGTGATCATTATTCCTGGAAGTATTTCATATATATATCATACAGCTCAGGGCAGGCTTTTTTCAGCCTTACAGGTCTCAGGTCTGGTGTTGTAAAGCAGTGGCTAGTTTTTGCGGTGAGTGAAAGTGTTCCCTGCGTTACGTTTCTGACCTCATATTCAAGGGCGAATTTGCAGCCGCTGAACTCGGTTATTCTGCTTTCGACCTCAAACGTATCACCGAATCTGACGGGATATTTATAATGCGTTTCCACTGAAAGGACAGGGACAACGATGCCCATAGCCTCGAGCTTTGCAAACGGGAATCCCATTTTTTCCATCATATCCACCCTTGCCTCTTCAAGCCAGCGGACATAATTGGAATGGTGGATTATATCCATTCTGTCCGTTTCGTAATAAAAGGCTTTTCGAGAATAAATATTTGTCATTTTACGCTCCCCTTTCGATATCTCATAGTTTAACGATATCACAACTGCGGCATATTGTCAAGCAAACAGCAACTTTTTATCGAAAAAGTCTTGATTTTTTATTATACATGTGCTATAATATTAAGGTCATAATGCAAATGTACCCAAGTGGCTGAAGGGTTCGCACTCGAAACATAGTCGGCTCTGTCACTGTCAATGTGACCGAAGCCCTGTTTTAAAGCGGTTTAAGCTGACCACAGGTTTTGATTTCTTGGGCTGCGTCTCGCAGATTTCTCGCAAATTTCCAAACTCAACTTAATATGCAGATGTACCCAAGTGGCTGAAGGGTCCGCACTCGAAATGCGGTAGGACGGCAATACCGTCGCGAGAGTTCAAATCTCTCCATCTGCGCCATGTGCACATAGTGCACTTCGTCAACCGCCTTTTGCACATTGCAAAGGGCGATTGTGTTATTTTGCGATATGAAGAATTGTAGGAGGTAATCAACATGAAGAAGTCAATTTTGGCAAAGGCTGCAAGCATTATCCTTGCATCATCTCTTATGCTGGGTATGACCGCCTGCGGCGACAGCAGCAGCAAGTCCGATAACAACAGCACTGCATCAAGCACAGCTGCATCCTCTAAGGCTGAGGACAAGGAGATAACAGGAAAGACAGAAACATGGGGTGTGTTCACTGTTCTCGTTCCGGACGGCTGGACGCTCAGAAAGGGCGATGCTCTCGATGAGAACGATCCTAACTACTGCTCTGTAAAGAAGTCTGATTTCTCATTCTTCGATCTTAAGAGCGAAACTGACGAGGTTTCCAAGAAGCAGTATGATTACAACAAGAAGACATATACTCAGGATCAGAAGGATCTTCCTGCTACCAAGGTCGGCGACATCGAGTGGAACGGCTTTGAGTACGGCGGAGACCTCAACAAAGGCTTTGAGCTTTATGCAACCGTTAACGGAAAGAACATCAGAGTTTCTTCCTGCGGTTTCAAGTTTGACAGCCCTGAGGCTAAAGCAGTTCTTGGCTCTATCAAGCTCAGCTAATATACAGCACATTCAACAGTCCTCTTATGAGGGCTGCTTTTTTGTGCCAAGAGCCTTTGCTATCGCATCTGCACTCAGTTTCTTGCTTTCGCTGTCTACATGAGTGTAGATGTTGCTCGTTGTTGATATATCCGAGTGACCGAGCCACTCCTGTATCAGCTTCATCTGCACCCCGTTAGCAAGAAGAAGTGATGCACAGCTGTGGCGAAGGTCGTGGAATCGTATTTTTCGAAGCCCGTTCTGTTTGAGTATCACAGCAAAGTGATCTGTGACATAGTTTGGTTTGATCAGCTCACCAAGTGCATCAACACAGATGTAGTCAAGATACTTTTTGCTGTAGCTCTTTCCGAATACCCGTTTCATCTCTTGCTGCCGAGAATGTTCTTCTATCAGTGCCTGCTCGACCATAGGGATAAGCGGGAGTGTTCTGTATGACGACTTGGTCTTCATGAAATCATAGCCTGTAACCTCCTTCCCTTCCTGAAGCACCTTGTGCTTGATGCTCACAGTCTTTTCTGTAAAGTCAATCGCATCCCATTTCAGCCCGAGCACTTCGCTGCGCCGAAGTCCGTAATACGCTGTTATCAGCAGCACCATATGCAAGGGGTCCTCTTTTGTGCAGTCGAGCAGCTGCTTTATCTCCTCTGAATTGTAATAGTTTCCTATGAACTGAACAGCCTTTGGTCTGTCTGCCTGATCCACAGGATTGCTCGGTATCACTCGGCGTTTCATTGCAGATTTAAACGCAATGTGCAGCAGAGAATGATGACGCTGGCATGTCGTTCCCTTGAGCCCTTCGGCACGAAGATGAGCATAATATTCGTTGACCTCATCGCCTGTCAGCTCTTTCACAGAAATACCCAGCTTGTCAAAGAACGGTTTCATATGATGATCGATGTACATTCGATAGCTTTCATAAGTGTTAGCCGATACATTGCCTTTGTGCAGTTCAAGCCATTCGTCAAGATATTCGCCTATTTTCAGATTAGCTAACCTCTCTCTTTCCATATCGGCTCTGCTCATTCCCTCATGCAGATAAAGTTCACCCGAATTGTACTTGGCAAGCAGTTGGTTGAGACGGTAGGTCGCCTCGGTCTTGGAGCCTTTCTTTGCTTCAAGGTCGAGGCTTTTCCATTTCTCGTGTCTCTTTCCATCGGTATCGTAAAGATTTATTACAGCATACCACTTACCTCGTTTTTCGATCAGATGTCCTGTTGTACGCATTTGATACTCCTTTCATTTCACTTTTCGTTTTAAATCGTACCTCCTTTCAGCCAACACTATACTCCTTATTTCTCAGGAAGTCTACTATACTTCGGCGGATTCGGCGAAAGCAACAAATAATTTGTATCAAGCTTACAAAACTCGATCAGCGCAGTCTTTGGAACTATCAGCTTTCTGCCGACTGATATAGCCATGAGCTTTCCCTGCCTTATGAGTTCGTATGCCTGGTTCTTGCCTATCCGCAGTTCTTTTGCTGCCTGCGGGACTGTAAGCATATCAGGCAGGTGC
>CAMYUO010000113.1 GCA_947302065.1 uncultured Clostridia bacterium
AATGCGGCGATTTGTTTTTCTTTTATGAAAACATTATAACACACGTTTGATAAAGTTTCAAGCGATTAACTAAATCTTGTGAGATATATAAAACAATTTTGTGAATTTTGACGAAAAGCAAATTAGAAGTGAGCAGTTATATGCTGGGTCTGCAAAATTGTGCGGTCGACCTGCTTCTTACCTCTTACATCTTATCTCTTACCTCTAAAACGGAAAACCCGCATACTTTCAAAGTATACGGGCTTTGTTCGCTGTTTCAGTTGTTAGTCACGGTTGATAACAGAATGACTGTGAATGTAGAACTCTTCCTGGCTCGGCTGCCAAGCTTTAACTTTCGGCGGGAACTTGCTGTCATATTCGTCAACCAGCTTCTCGTCCTCGCACGGTGCATCAGCGTCGTTCTGATGATAGAACCACTTTCTGCCGTCAAGTGCGCCCTCTTTCAGCTCCTTGACCAGCAGCGCAGCAGGAAAGACATCTCCCTCAAAGCAAACGTTGTACTTTCTGCAGCTCTTGTATCCTCTTGCCACATAGTTGTCAGGGTTTCCGAAATTGATTACCACATCGTATCCCATCTCAAGACCCAGCCTGAAAGTGTGCTCAAGCAGCGCCCTGCTGACACCTTTTCGCTGATATTCGGGCAGAACGCATATCGGTCCCATCGTCAGCACCGTCTTTCTTTCGCCCTTTTCATCTTCAAGATAGCTTTCCGAGTACATCACGCTGCCGATTATCCTGCCGTCAATTTCAGCAACATAATCGAGCTGTGGGATAAAGCTCGGGTGCTGGCGCAGAACGTGCATGAACAAATGCTCGCTGCAGCCCGGGAAACTGAGGTTCCAGAATGCCTCTCTCGCTAAGCTTTCAACTTCGTAATAGTCCTTTTCTGTTTCCAAACGTAAAATATAGTCATTGTTTTTCATTGTTTTTTCCTCCGTAAAAATATTCGTGTCTGACTATAAAAGGCACGGGAGGCTTGTGTGAGATAGTTTCGCAAACCTCCCGTTTACGCTGCTATCTCCATTTTCTTATTTGTCAAAAAGACAACTCCTTAAAAATAATTTGCAAAGATTTTCCTCTGCTTGCCTGCATTATAACATACCTGAAAAGCTTTGTCAAGCACAAAACGAACGTTACATCTCCGCCAGATCACCGCCGAACAAAAGAAGGATCAAGCCCATCGCCGCTATCAGTATCAAAAGCCCGATCAGTGCAGTCTTCATATCTTTCCGTCTTTCCAAGAACTCCTGTACATCAGCAGGATCGCATATTTTGTATCTTATCAGCGTGAACAGGACATATAATGACCAACCTGGCAGAATGATCAGTAATAATAGAAACAGTATTACACCCATATCTAAGTATCCTTTCATCAGCTTTGTGTAAATCATAGCACTTCGCCTGTTTTCTGTCAATACAGTCTATACATTAAATAACAATCAAACAAGCTGAAATTGTGCACGCTTAACCAAGCTTTGTAAATCTGCATAAACCTATTACACTCGTTTTGGACAATTCTCACAACACGTTTCCGCCCTTATCAAAATCTTCGCAACTTGTTGAAATCTCACGGCTTTTGTGTTATACTCTTATCAACGATCAGACCGCAGACTATTGCGGCAAAAATTTTCACACGAGGTATGTGACTATGAAAAAACGCAGCAGTAAAAGGATCGCCGTCATCATGACGGTCTGGCTAAGTATAATATTGGTGGCAGCCTACGCAGTTTCTGCCGTGCTGACCTATTTCTCGCTCGTCAAGCGCTCCGAGGATCAGACGAATACGCTTGTTTATCAGAACGTCGAGGACGTCACAAACGATATCGTTCAGGTCTCCGATGTCGCCGTCACCGTCATCGTCGAGGAATGGTGCAAAAGCACTATCACCACAGCCGATATTCCTTATGAGAGCATAAATGTCGATGTCCTTACCGAGTATTGCAAGGAAAAGGACATGGAGGTCAATATCGTCAAAAAGGACGGCACCATTCTCTGCTCGTCTGATTCCGAACAGACAGGCAAAAACATCAGCGAGATTGAAAAGTTTGCCGAATTCAGCGTCCTGCTCGACGGCAAAGAGGATCAGCATACCAAGTCCCTCGAGTCTTCGGGCGACGACGACAAAACTATGATGATCTATGGCGCCAAAAACTTTGAAGACGGCAGCGGTTTTCTTATGATGGGCTTGTCTCAGAAAGTCTACTATAACAACCTCTCCATGCAGGCAGAGTATTCCTGCACCAACCGCCGCATCGGCGAAAAGGGCTACCTGCTCGTTTGCAACAACAAGCTCGAGGTCATCAACAGCTACCATAAAGAGTACGACGGCAAAAAGCTCTCCGATCTGGGCATAGACATCGACACGAACGGAGATAATTCCTATGTTCAGAAAAAGCTCGATGTCGACGGCACATCATCATATGTGACCATAAACGGAATCAAGGGCAACATCTATGTCATCGGCGTTTTCCCTGTCAGCGAGGCTGTCGCAAGCACCAAAACTATGATGCTCGCATCTATCCTCGTTGAGCTTGCTATCTTTGCGGTATTGTTCGTTACACTGTTTATCCTCATCAGAAAGCTCATCGTCAGAAATCTTGTCAAGGTCAACGATTCGCTCGCCTCTATCACAGGCGGCAATCTCAGCGAAAAGATAGAAGTCCGTGATACCTACGAGTTCAACCAGCTCTCCGACGACATCAACGCCACCGTCGATAAGCTCAAGGACTATATCGCCGATGCCGAGGCTCGCATAGATGCCGACCTCGCCGTTGCTAAGGCGATACAAAGCTCGGCTCTGCCGACCATCTTCCCGCCGTTCCCCGAGTATAAACAGTTCGAGCTGTTTGCCTCCATGACACCTGCCAAGCAGGTCGGCGGCGACTTCTACGATTTCTATATGCTCGGCGGAGATACCCTCGGTTTCCTCATCGCCGACGTTTCCGGCAAGAGTATCCCCGGCGCAATGTTTATGATGACCGCCAAGACCGTCATCAAGAGCCTCGCCGAAAGCGGACTTTCACCTGCCGAGGTGTTCAATGCCGCCAATAAAAAACTCTGTGAGGGCAACGATGCGCAGATGTTCGTCACCGCATGGATGGGTTACCTTGAGCTTGATACGGGTATCGTCCATATTGCCAACGCAGGTCATAATCCGCCTATGCTCATTCGTGACGGCAAGGCTGAAAAGGTCTCTGTCCGCCCGAATTTCGTCCTCGCAGGCATGACCAGAACGGTCTATAAAGAGCACACCATTCAGATGCACAAGGGCGATATACTCTATCTGTATACCGACGGCGTCACCGAGGCAATGGATAATGACTATCTGCTCTACGGCGAGCAAAGGCTCGAACAGCTGCTGTCGTTCGGTGAGAGCTATCCCGAACCGACAGGCGAAAACGGCATCACCGAGGCTATCTGCAAAGTTGTCGCAAAGGACATCGCCGATTTCACAAACGGCGCAGAGCAGTCCGACGACATCACAATGGTCTGCATCAGCTACCTCGGCAATGAAAATGACTGACCTATACAAACACCAAGGACCCCGGATGATCCCGAGGTCCTTTTTTGTCATGTCAAAATCTTATTGCACCACAGTTTTTCTGTAACGGCGTCTTTTGCGCAGATGCAGGAAATATCCTATCACTGCCGCACCTGCAGCATCTGCTATCAGCATCTTTGCCTCAAATACCGATGCAAATGACCTTGTGCTCACCGCTGCGTGTATCAGCTGTAAAGTTATGCACACCGCCATGAACCATATCACGAACTTTATGAATCTGTATGTCCTTATCATTTCTGTTACCTCCGTTTTGTTTTGTTCTATGTCTATATGATACCACATCTGCGCAGCATTTCAATAGTCAATCTTCACCCGCATCGTCGCATAAACTACACTTTTGCCGCCGTGTGTAAAAAAGCACGGGTATTTCTCCCGTGCCGTAAAAACTATTTTCCTGCGAGCAGCTTTTCGACCTGCTCTCTTTTTTCATAAAGCACACAGCCGCCCTCGTGGTCGTCTGCCAAAAGTCCGCCGTCTTGCAGAGCCATAAACAGCGATGAGCGCAGTGCTTCTCTCAGCGAGGTGTCCTTGACGTTTATGTCCGAGTATGGCGAAAACGGACACGGCTCAGCACCGCCGTGCGAGTTGATGTGGAAAAATCCTCTGCCTGCCGCCACACAGCCGCCCGAGCTTTTCTCATCGCCGGGGAACGATACATATACCATCTCCGAGCCGTTCTGCCTCAGCCTCAGAAGCTCGCCCTGCAAAAACTCACGCTCTGCGTCAGTCGGCGCAAGCTCTTTGCTGTCGCTCGTCACAGGAACGTATTCGACAAATATCACAGCCTTGCAGCCACGCTTCGCAAGTCCGCCGAGGAACTCGTCCGAAACGACCTCACGGTAGTTTTTTGTCGTCACAGTCACCGATGCCCCGAAAATAAGCCCACGCTTTTTCATCTCGTCCATGTTTGCGATGAGCTTGTCGTATATGCCTTCACCACGGCGTTTGTCTGTTGTATCTTTTCCGCCCTCTATGCTCATTATCGGGATAAGATTGCGGCATCTGTCAAGCAGCTTGAAATATTCATCGTCTATGTAAGTGCCGTTTGTGAAAACAGGGAACAGTATGTTTGCCTTTCTGCCTGCCGCTTTGATAACACCTCTGCGCAGCATCGGTTCGCCGCCTGCAAGCAGGATAAAGCTGATGCCCAGCTCGTCAGCCTCGTCAAATATCTTTGCCCATTGTTCGTCTGTCAGCTGGCAGACGGGCGCACTGTCCACCGTCGCATTGCTGCATCTCGAATAGCAGCCTGCGCAGTGCAGATTGCACTTGCTCGTTATGCTTGCGATGAGAAAAGCAGGAATGTGCTCGCCCTTGTCCGCAAACGCCCTGCGCCGCTTTGATGCGCTCTTGCTCGCCAGTGCGAACTTCGCCATGAAAGCCGCTTCCCTCGGGTTTCTGAACGTCGCCCTGACTGCATCCGCAACGATGTTCTCCACGCCCTTTGTCATGTATGCCTGAATGTCAAATCCTTTGTCCATATCTGCTCCTTGTCTGTCTTTTTGTTGTCTGTCCTGTGTTTTGATTATACCACAAAACTGCACAAAATTCAAGCATCGCCCGTTCTGCAAAAACTACCATTTCAATAGAATTTCTATGCAATTTACATCTTGGCACTTGAAATCTGCCTGCCGAATATGTTATACTATATTGCAATCAAAAAACATCACCCCGAAAGGAAAGTGAGCATAATGGTCAGAAACGAGAATATAAAGCGTGTGACCGATAAGATACTTGACGACTATAACGGCGGACGCACCATAGATGTCATAAAGCACTTTGAACACCCCGATAAGAAAACGATAGTCGATATCCTCGAAAAACTCAGAGCCGTGATAATCCCGGGCTATTTTGAGAATACCGAGCACCGCTTCTATACCGTGCAGAGCAACATCTCCACTCTCATTGAGGACATCATCTATAACCTCATCAAGCAGATAACCATCGTGCTCAAGTACGACCCAGAGCTTGAGGACAAAGACACCGACTTCCTGCGTGAGCGTGCCGAGGAGATAACCTTTGATTTCCTCGATACCATCCCGATGATACGTGAGTATATCGAGACCGACCTGCAGGCATCTTACGACGGCGACCCTGCCGCATATAACAAGGACGAGATAATCTGCACCTATCCGGGCTTTTTTGCGATACTGACCTACCGCATCGCCCACGAGCTTTTCCTGCGCAAAGTCCCGCTTATCCCGAGGATAATGACCGAGCACGCACACAGCCTCACAGGTATAGATATCCACCCGGGCACGACCATCGGCAAATACTTTTTCATCGACCACGGCACCGGCATCGTCATCGGTGAAACGACCGTCATCGGCAATAATGTCAGAGTCTATCAGGGCGTTACGCTCGGCGCTCTGTCAACGCGAGGCGGTCAGTCTCTGCGCAACAAAAAGCGTCACCCGACTATCCACGATAATGTCACCATCTATTCGGGCGCATCTATCCTCGGCGGCGATACCGTCATCGGAAAAGATGCTGTCATCGGCGGCAATGCCTTTATCACCTCGTCTATCCCCGAGGGCGCAAAAGTCAGCGTGAAAAGTCAGGAACTGCGCTACAATTACGGCTCCAAGCCCGAGAAAAAAGACCAGCCCGTCGAGCTTGACGACACCTGGTTCTATGTAATTTGAATTTCCCCGCACGGTGAGCACGTCTCGCCGTGTTTTTTGTCTGCCGTTAATCCGACAAACCCACTATGTTTATGTCTGAAATTTTGTGCACATTTTACAATTGACTTTATAATAGATATGAGTTATAATCATATCAACCCGATAGGAAATAGTGTTTTAAGCAAATCTAACTATCGACAGCAAAAGGAGAGATAATTATGGCTAACATCTACAAAGGCACACTCGGACTCATCGGCAACACACCGCTGGTCG
>CAMYUO010000114.1 GCA_947302065.1 uncultured Clostridia bacterium
CCCACGACCTCTAGCGTGACAGGCTAGCGTTCTAACCAGCTGAACTACCCGGCCAGATGGTGGGGACAACAGGGATCGAACCTGTGACCCTCTGCTTGTAAGGCAGATGCTCTCCCAGCTGAGCTATACCCCCAACATCGTCACCTCTTCAAGTGACGAAATTTATTATACAACATATCAGTTGATTTGTCAAGCGTTTTTTTCAAAAAAATGCGCAAAATCATCACTTATTTTTCTTGCCCGTCCTGACAGACGAGACGACCGCAAAAATGACTGCCGCAGCTGTCAATGCCATTGAGACATAAAACAGCACGCTGAGCTTGCTTATGACGTGGATACAGTTGACTGCAAACACACCCGACAGCAGCAGGAGCACTACGCCCGACTGCTTATAATACGGGGTATAATCGGTCTTTTCTCTTTCTTCTTTTGATGCATAAATATAGGCATTGTTAAAGCAAAAGCCTTTGCACCTTAGCTGTCTGATGCCGAATATGGCAAGGACAACGGCGACGGCAAACAGCACTGCCGCCACAATTATCTGTGATGTGGTCATTATTTGTCTCCCCTTGTATAGTTCTTTTGCGTTCTACTTTCTAGCGTTCTCAGCGAGCTTTGTCAGTTCGTCCGAGGTGAATTTATATACTTTATCACAGAAATGGCACTCAACTGTTGTCTCTTTATCCTGAGCCATTTCTTTAAGGTCTTTTTCGCCGAGTGAGATAAGTGCTTTCTCGACTCTTTCTCTTGAACAGTCACATCTGTACTCGACTTTGAAATCATCGAGCACGTTCGGCTCGAGTCCGTCGAGCGCTTTGAGAGCGATATCCTCGGTAGTCATGCCGTTTGAAATCATCTGAGTTACCGACTGCATCGAATTGATATTCTTCTCGATCTGATCTATTGCACTTTCGGGCGCAAACGGCAGGAGCTGAATGAGAAAGCCTCCTGCGCAGTTTACGGTAAGATCGGGATTGACAAGAACTCCAAGAGCACACACGCTCGGCACCTGCTCACTGAGAGCAAGATAGCTCGTTATATCCTCTGCGACCTCGCCCGAGACTATCGGCACCTGTCCGCAGTAAGGCTCTTTCAAGCTGAGATCCTTGACAACGCTGAGCGTGCCTTCCCTGCCGACAGCTCCGCCGACATCGAGCTTGCCTTTATCGTTAAGAGGCAGTTCAACGACAGGGTTCTGGATATAGGCTCTGACATTTCCGAAGCTGTCGGAAACGCAGATGAGCGCACCCGCAGGTCCGCCGCCTTCCATACGCACGGTGATACTGTCCTTTTCGCCTTTAAGACCGAAGCCGAGCAGCGATGTGCCCATAGCAAGTCTGCCAAGGGCAGCTGTGCAGACAGCCGAGGTCTTGTGGATCTGTTCGATCCTTGAAACTATATCTTTGCCGTCGATAGCGCTGCACACGACCGACGCATCTTTGCTAATCGCACGAACTATTCTTCCCATTGAAATTTTCTCCTTTATTGCTTTGCGGTCTTTTTGCACACCCACAGAACACGCTGGCTGTCGGGTTTTACGGGCTCAAGCGAGAAATCATCATACCTGCCTATCAGCTCAAAGCCGTTTTTGGCAAGCTGCTGCTCGATGAATGCATCATCAAACAGTATCTCGGTGAAATCATCGCTGTGCCTTGAATATCTGCCGTCATTTTCCTTTTTGAAAAAGTCGAGGTAGATATGCACGCTGCCGTCATCGTTGAGCTCATTCTGCCATGCGCAGAAAAAGTCGTCTTTATCAAAATTGAAAGCGTTGTTTGCCAGCACTTTTCTGTGTTTGTACTCGGTGTTGAGGTCCAATACAAACAAGCCTCCGTCGCATGTGAACATTCCCACACGTTCAAAGGCTTTTTGAAGCTGCTGTTTATCTTTAAGGTGGTTGAGGCTGTCGAGCAGGCAGACTGTACAGTCCGCTGCGCCGTAAAGCTCAAAGTCTGTCATATCCTGCAAGAGCAGATCGACAGAAAGCTCGCTGCCGTCAATGCGCTGCTGAGCCATTTCGAGCATCTCGGGCGAATTATCGACGCCGACAACATAGTAATCGAGCTTTGCAAGTCTTTCGCACAGCGCGCCTGTACCGCAGGCAAGGTCGAGTATCGACTCCTTATAATCGGCGTACTGCTGCACAAGGTCATGAACGAGCTGAGCGATAGCATCATAATCGACGTTATCGGTCAGGCGGTCATAAAACTGCGCAAAGCTTTCGTAACCTGTATCCATCACTTATTATCTTTCTCTTTATTCATCTTGTCAAAGACAATGCTGTATCCGCCGCTACCGTCGTATGTCAGCGATCTGTTCACACGGCTGATAGTTGCTGTCGAAGCGCCTGTCTGCTTAACTATCTCGCTGTAAACGTGATTGTCCATAAGCATTCTCGCTACCTGAAATCTCTGCGAAAGCGCTTTAAGCTCGGGGATAGTGCAAAGATCCTTGAAAAACGATCTGCACTCCTCAACTGTTTCAAGATGAAGGATAGCCTCATAAAGCTCGTCAAGATTCTTTATCTCCATACGTTCTTTCATAAAAAAGACTCCTTTAACATTTCATAATGTAAAGTGTTAAACCATAAGAACAGTTTAGCACAAAAGCGCTGAAATGTAAAGGAGATTTATGAACTGTTTATTGCTTATTTCTAAATTTTCTTATTCGGAGTCAGGAAACCCGAGGTTATCTTAGGCGTTTCTTCCTGCGGCGGAACAGACTCCTGTTCCGCTTCCTGTTCGGCATATTCAGCCTGTTCAGAGGCAACGTCCTCGATTATTTCTCTTATCTGCTCGACGCCCTCGCCCGTGACAGCAGAGAACTCGACATAGGTGATATCCTCAAAGCATGGTATCTCCGTTCTGAAACTCTCCATGCGCTGTTTGCGCTGGGTAGGCTTGAGCTTATCAGCTTTGGTGAACACGATAACGAACGGTATCTCGCTGTCGATAAGAAAATCGAGCATTTGCAGGTCGTCCTTTGACGGTGCGTGGCGCATATCTATGAGCTGGAAAACGAGAGCGAGATCCCTTTCACCGTCGCCGAGGTATCCGCCGATAAGGTCGCCCCACTTTTTCTTTTCAGACTTGGAGACGTTGGCGTAGCCGTAACCCGGCAGGTCGACTATGTAGATATCCTCAAGGGAATAGAAATTTATAGTGACTGTTTTGCCGGGCATAGAGCTGACCCTCGCAAGATTCTTGCGGTTGAAAATTTTGTTTATAAGTGAGCTTTTGCCAACGTTGGAACGCCCTGAAAAAGCGATCTCTATTCTGTCAGACGGCGGTATCTGCTTGAAATTCGCATACGATGTGACGAATTCAGCTTTATTGATATTCAATAGATCTCTCCTTATCTTAAACAGTGAGCTTTTTTCTGCCTCTTGTCTTTTTGTTCGGCATCAGCTCAAGATTCATCTTGTGGCTGTTCTTTTCCTTTACGAGTGCGACATCGAGCACGTCGTCGATCTTCTTGGCAAAGACAAACTCGACGTTCATCTTTACGATATCCTCGACTTCGTCAAGGTCGCCCTTGTTTGCAAACGGGATTATGCAGGTCTTTACGCCTGCCTTGTAAGCAGCCATTGTTTTTTCACGCAGACCGCCGATTGCGAGCACCTTGCCTGTGAGCGTTATCTCGCCGGTCATTGCGACATCTGAACGCACTTTAAGTCCGCTGAGTGCGGAAACGATAGCGGTTATCATAGTAACGCCGGCAGACGGACCGTCCTTTGGAACGGCGCCCTCGGGTGCGTGGATATGCAGGTCTTTCTTTTCATAGAAATCCTTCTGTATGCCGTACTTATCTGCGATGCTGCGGCAGTAGCTTACGGCGATATGTGCAGATTCCTTCATCACGTCGCCGAGTGAGCCTGTAAGCTCGACCTTACCCTTGCCGTCGAGCACGAGCACCTCAAGCGGCATTATAACGCCGCCGACAGATGTCCATGCAAGACCGTTAACGCAGCCAACGCTGTTTTCTGCCGAAACGAGATCGGGCAGATACTTTTCGTGACCGAGGTACTTGCCGAGGTTGGAAACGTTGAATGAAACTGTCTTTACGTTATTTTCGACTATCTCTCTTGCAGCCTTGCGGCAGAGCGTAGCGATAGTTCTTTCGAGCTTTCTGACGCCTGCTTCCTTGGTATAGCTGTCGATGAGCTTATAGATCGCATCGTTGGTTATACGCATCATAGACGATGTAAGTCCATGTTTTTCAAGCTGCTTTTTAACGAGGTGGCGCTTTGCGATGTTATACTTTTCCTCACGGGTATAGCTTGAAAGCTCGATGACCTCCATTCTGTCGAGCAGCGGAGCCTGAACGGTATCAAGGCTGTTTGCGGTGGTGATGAAAAGCACCTCGCTCAGATCGAACGGTATCTCTATGTAGTGGTCTCTGAAAGCGTTGTTCTGCTCGCTGTCGAGCACCTCAAGCATAGCAGAGGAAGGGTCTCCCCTGAAATCGTTGGACATCTTGTCTATCTCATCGAGCAGCATAACAGGGTTCATGCTGCCTGCCTGCTTCATTGCATTGATGATGCGTCCCGGCATAGAGCCGACATAGGTCTTTCTGTGACCTCTGATATCGCTCTCGTCCTTAACGCCGCCGAGCGATACACGCACGAAATTCCTGCCGAGTGCTCTTGCGATGCTCTTGGCAACAGAAGTTTTACCGACACCCGGAGGTCCGACGAGGCAGAGTATCTGACCCTTGACATTCGGAGCGAGCGCTCTTACCGACAGGTTTTCAAGTATTCTTTCCTTGACCTTTTTAAGACCGTAGTGGTCGGCATCGAGTATCTTAGCTGCCTTTTTAACATCGGCAGCATCCTTTGTGAATGAGTTCCACGGCAGAGAAAGGATAGTATCGAGGTAATTGGTAACTACAACGGCTTCCTGCGAGCCCATTGGCATTCTCGAAAGTCTCTTTACCTCACCGAGCAGTTTTTCCTCGCTCTTTTCGTCAAGGCCGAGTTCCTTGATGCTCTGGGTATACTTATCCACCTCGGAGCTTTCGCCGTCGCCCTCTTCGCCGTCAAGCTCGTGCTGCAGCGCCTTGATCTGCTCTCTGATATAATACTCACGCTGGTTGTCCTCGATCTGAGTTCTGACCTGATCGTGGATCTGCTGTTCAAGTGTGAGCACCTCGATCTCTCTTGAAAGGATCGTGAGCAGCAGGGCGAGCTTTTCGCCAACTGTTGATGATTCAAGCAGATGTTGTCTGTCCTGGAATGACAGAGAGATATTGAATGCAAGGCTCTCAAACAGCTCGATAGGTGTTTTTGCGCCGAGTCTCTGAGAATAAAGCTCCTGCGGCATTCTCGGCAGCAGTTTTGCATACTCCTCAAAAGCCTTGAGGACCTCTCTGAACAGGGCGATGACCTCTGTCTTTTCGAGCTTTTCCCTTGGGTAGTTGTGCATCATCTTTATCTCTGCTTCATAGCAGTTCTTGCGCTCGAACATATTTATGAGCTTAGCTCTGTTGATACCCTCGACGAGAACACGGTAGACATTGCCCGTTCTTACTATCTGCTTTACACGGACAACAGTACCGATAGCATAGCAGTCCTTTTTCTCGGGGTTCTCTATGTTTACGTCCTTTTGTGCGGCAAGAAAGACAGGAGTGTCGTTTTCCATCGCAGTTTTGATGCTGCGCACGGAAAAGCTTCTTCCCACGTCAAAATAGACCGTCATATTCGGGAACACGACGAGGTCTCTTGTCGGCACGAAAGCCATTATAACATTTTCCTTGATATTTATTTTATCGCTCATAGTCAAGTCCTTTTCTTTCTATTTATTGCACGGACATTTATTGATATTTGTCTGTCCGCTAATAGCATTATAACACAGATAAAGCATATTTGCAAGTGCCACGGGCAAGCCAATATATGCAAAAAGAGGTATCCTATAAAGGATACCTCGGTAAAGCTTCGTATTAGTCAGAAACGTATGGGATAAGTGCTACGTGGCGAGCTCTCTTGATAGCCTTTGTGAGCTCTCTCTGATGGTAAGCACAAGTACCTGTTACACGTCTTGGGAGGATCTTGGATCTCTCAGTCATGCACTTTCTGAGCTTTGCGATATCTTTATAGTCAATAGTCTCTGCTCTATCTACGCAGAACATGCAAACCTTCTTGCGACCTCTCTTCATAGGTCTTGCAGAATTCTTCTCCATTGCCATTTTTATTTTCACTCCTGTCGTTTAGATGTAATGATCTGTTGTCCGATCAGAATGGTACTCCGTCATCGCTGAGAACATCTTCATAATCAGCAAGGTCGCCGATGGAAAGATTCTCATTGTTATTCTCGGGCTGAGTTCTTACGGGTGCGGACTGCTGTGGCTGATAGTTATTGTTAGAATAACTATTTGAATAGCCGCTTGACTGACCGCCCTGCTTTGCCTCACCTGTGAAGCTTACATTGTCA